>NZ_CALKTS010000193.1 GCF_937997595.1 uncultured Campylobacter sp.
ATTTTACTTTCGCGGCGCGTGGACTTTGCGCTAAACATAGGCGTCTGCGGCTGCGCGGATAAAGGCGTGCAAATCGGCGAGGAGTTTTACTTTGACGGCACGGCGGCGCAGGAATTTTGCGGTGAGAACGGATCAAAATTTTATCGCTCGCAGGGTAGGGAATACAGCGCGCGGGCTCTAAAATTTCAAAACGTTTGCGAGCGGGAATTTTGCGGCGCGAGTTTGGACGGTAAGCTGCGGGTAAATTTAATCTGCGTAAACGACCCTAAAATTTTAAACGCAGCGCAGCAGACCGGCGAGGCAAATATCGCAGCAATCGAGGCATGCGGCGAGATAAATACACAAGCCCTAACGCAAGGGACGAACGGCGCGGCAAACACAAAAAATTTCACGCGCGACGCGACGCGGGCTGCAATACAAAGCGCGACGCAGGTCGAGGCGCAAAATTTAGCGAGTGCGAAGCCCGTGCAAATCGCGACGGGCGGACGCAACGACGCGACGAATACTGCAGCACGAGCAACACAAAATACGCCGTGCACGGCAAAAGACGCTACCCGCGAGCGCGCAAATCGCGGCGTTACGCTTTATGATATGGAGAGCGTGTTTTTTGTGAACGCTTGCGAGCGCGCGGGTGTGCCGTGGGCGATGATGAAGATCGTAAGCGATCATTTGTGCGGCGAGCGGCTTAGCAAACGCTTCGTCTATGAGCTCGTAAAGGCGCGCCTGCCGCAAATCCGCGCCGCAATAAAGAGCAAAATTTAACCGCGAGAGCGTATGCAAAAAACCGAGCCGAGAGATGAAATTTTGGCTTCATACGCCAAATACGACGCGGAATTTGAAGGTATTGCGGAGGCGCAGGAGAAACGATGAAAATAAAAGGCTCCTATCTGTATTTTGCTCTCTTGGCGTGTGCATGCATCGCGGCTTGCGCGTATGCCGCGGCGGATCTGTTTGCCGATCCGCCCTCGCTAGTCTTTTTAGCCCTTTTGCTCGCATTTGCCTGCATCGGGCTATGGCTAAAAGACGCTCTAATAGGCGCGCGCTACCTATTTTACTGCGTCTGCGTGCAACTACTCTTTGCAGCGGCCATTTTCGCTACACTTAAATTCCCCGCCATGGCGCAGTTTGTGCGCAGTGCGGAGATAGGCACCGGCGGCACGGGCATACCGCTAGGCATCGCTCTGCTCGTGCTGCCCGCGTTTTTCTGCGCCCTGCCGTATTACTACCGAACGGGCGTCAAAAAAATCCCGCAAAAGTTCGCACTCGGCGGAATTTTAATCCTAAACGTCGCTATTACGCTAGCTTACGCTTTCTATTTCGAGCGACTATTCTGCTGCGCGATCTGAAATTTCGACGATTTTCAGTGACGGTGCGCGAAATTTAAGTATAATTTGCAAAATTTAAACGAAGCGGAGCAAGATGACGGAGGCGAAAAAGGAGCTAGGCACGCAGTTTGGCGTGAATCTGAGCGAGCGATCAAGCGCGTTTTTGGGCGCGCTATTTGAGAAATTTCACTTTTCATTTCAGCAACGAAAGCAGCTAGCGGAGTTTGCGAGCGATTTTGAGGCGTGGGACGAGACGCCCGTTTATGAGCTGCTTGCAAGCGAGCAGTGCGGGCTAAATTTTAATAAAGCCAAATTTAATAAAACGGGGAAAGTTCCAAGCGGCGAGAAAATTTTTAATTTCGTGCGCGAGGCTTGGCTTGAGCTAAAGTCGCGCCCGCACTCGTATGCAAGCTTCAAAAGCGATTACGCGCCGAAAAAATTTGAAATTTCCTCCTTTCGCGCAGATCGCATAGCTTTAGGCCGCTGTCCGGTGGCGAGCGAAAACACGCGCTGCTGCAATCTGCTGACGCTCGATGCGGTCAATTCGTGCGGCTTTGACTGCTCCTATTGCGCGATCGGCTCCTTTTACAAGCACGGGAAAATCGGCTTTGACGAGAATTTCGCGGCAAATTTAGCGCGCCTGCGGCTCGATCCCACGCGCAGCTACCACATCGGCACGGGTCAGAGCTCCGACTCGCTCATGTGGGGCGATCGCTTCGGCATTTTAAGCGCATTATGCGATTTTGCGACGCGACATGAAAACGTGATTTTAGAGCTTAAAAGCAAGTCGAATAATATCCGGTTTTTCCTGCAGCGCGAGATCCCGCGCAACCTCATCGTCACCTTCTCGCTAAATACCCCCGCGATCATAGCGAACGAGGAGCATCTAAGCGCGAGCCTGGATGCGCGGCTGGCGGCAGCCGAAGCGCTCGCGGCGCGCGGCATTTTGGTGGGCTTTCACCTCCACCCGATGGTTTGGTACGAGGGGTGGCGGAGTGATTACGGCGCGCTTTTTGAGCGGCTGCTACGCAGCTTCGATCCAGGCGGCGTCGCGATGGTTTCGCTCGGCACGCTTACTTTCATCAAGCCCGTCGTCAAGAAGCTGCGTTCTCGCGGGCTGCGGAGCAAAATTCTACAGATGCCCCTTGCGGACGCGAACGGCAAGCTGTCCTACCCGCTGCAGATCAAGCGCGAACTTTTCAAATTTGCCGCGGACACGCTTTCGCCGTGGCGCGAGCGGGTGTTTTTCTACCTCTGCATGGAGGATGCGAGCCTGTGGCGCGAGGTCTTGGGGCACGAGTATGAAAGCAACGACGCATTTGAGGAGGCGATGAAGGCGGCGTATTTTGCAAAGATACGGCAGTGCTAGACGCGCTGTTTGTCGCAGATGTCGAGGTCTGTGCCAGTTCGTATGTGGTGCCGAGAATACGGCGTGAAATCTAGCGGCGAGCGAGCGATTAAAATTTAGCGGCACACCCGGCTTTATAAAATTAAATTTTATAAATCGTGCGGGGCGGGCACAGCGAGCGGCGATGAAATTTTACAAAGCGGCGGCACAGTAAAACGTCTGCGGGCTAAATTTAAAATTTTACCCAGCGCAGGTCGCGGTGCGGATTGTTTAAACCGCGCAAATTTAGTGGCGGGCGCAATGAACAAAGAAAATTTAGCGCAGCGAAATTTACGTGACGCGCCAAATTTAACGCGCCGAAGCGGCATTAAAATTTAAAGGAGAAAAGATGAAAGCATTGATCACGGGCGCAAGCGGCGGTATCGGCAGCGCGATTGCGGAGCTTCTGCGACAAAACGGCTATGAAATTTTAACGCTAAGCTCGCGCTTCGAGGATGCGGATGCGCTGGCGAAGGAGTGCCGGGCGCTGGCTGCGGTGCAAGGTATTGACGCGCTGATTTTATGCGCGGGTACGGCGAAATTTGCGCCGCTTGAAGCGATGAGCGAGGACGAAATTTTAAAAATTTTAAACGTAAATCTCGCCGCAAACATCATCATCGCGCGCGCGCTTTTGCCGAATTTAAAGCGCAACCGCGCCCATATCATCGGCATTAGCTCGATCGAGGCGCTGCGGGCGAGCCGCTTTAGCGCGGTTTATAGCGCGAGCAAGGCGGGGCTGCGGGCGTTTCTGCTCTGCCTTTTCGAGGAGGCGCGCAAGCAGATCAGAGTAAGCTGCATCAACCCGGACATCACCAAAACGCCGTTTTACGAGGATTTGAGCTTCGAGCCCGCAGATGATGAGGCTAGCTTCGTGGATGCGGGGGAGATCGCAAATTTTACGCTGCAAATTCTGCGCACTAAGTCCAATGTAAGCGAATTTACGATCCGCCCGCAGATCGTAAATCTGCGGAAAAAATCAAAATTTTATCGCGAAGGGGGCGAACTTGAAAACTAGTAAAAGTAAAATTTTTATTATGCTAATTGCGGGGGTTTTTATTATTTATGGAGTTATAAGCAGCGGCGGTATGTATTGTAATATGGAGGAATTCTTTTCTGATAAACAGGGCGAAGAGGATGACGCTTGCATCGCCAAGCTGATAAAACGAGCGGACGACGGAAACGGCTTTGCGGAAAGCAGACTGAGATACCCAAGCAAGGCGTATATCAAGCGCGTATGCGAAAAGGGGGTGGAAAACCTGGGCGAGCGAGAGAGATATTATTTCGAGCGCTACCAGAGTTGTGAGCCCTGGGGCTTTGAAACGCCCAAATCAAAGGGCGGCGAAGCAAATACTACGAGCGGCGGCGGTAATTTAGCGCGAGGCGATACGAACGCAACGGACGGCGAGGGAAATTTAACGCGCGCCGAGGCAAACAACGGCAAATCTGACACTGTGGGCAGCAAG
>NZ_CALKTS010000194.1 GCF_937997595.1 uncultured Campylobacter sp.
GCGGAATTTTCAAGGAGAAAAAATGCTTAAACTTCACTCAATCCTTCTTGGTGCAGCGCTTTGCGCTAGCCTGGCTTTTGCAGATCGCACGATTACCGATCAGCTCGGTCGTAAGGTCACAATCCCGGATCAAGTAAATCGTATCGTCGTGCTACACCACGAAGCACTCAATGTCTTAAACGAAATTAACGCCCAAGATAAGGTCGTGGGCATCCTAAAAAGCTGGGAGCAGCGCCTAGGCAAAGAGTATAATCGCTTGGCGCCGAGTTTTAAAAACCTACCTAATCCAGGCGATATCAAAGATGTCAATTACGAAGCTCTGCTTAGTCTAAAGCCCGATGCGGTCGTAGTAGTAAACTACTTCCCCAAAGAATATATCGCTAAAATGGAGGAGTTAAAAATCCCAGTCGTAGGTATTTCATTTTTCAGCTCTGCACAAGAGGAAAAAGCTAAGCTAAATCCGACCTTTAAAGATGAGCGCGATAGCTTCGCTGCTTACGATGAGGGCTTTTACGAGGGGGTTAAAATTCTAGGCGAACTAAGCAATCACGAAAAGGATGCCGCTGAACTAATAGATTTCGTTAAAAAATCGCAAGCTGATTTAAATGCCAAATTTAGTAATTTTATCGTAGATAAAAGACCTAGAGTTTATATGGCAAATCCTGATCTTACGACCTACGGTAGCGGCAAATATACTGGCGTAATGTTAACAAGAGCGGGTGCGACGAACGTCGCCGCTGCAGATATAAAGGGCTACAAGCAGGTTTCGCCGGAGCAAATTTTAGCATGGAATCCGCAGATTATCTTAGTGCAAAATCGCTATCCTCAAGTACCTGCCGAACTTAAGGCAAACCCTGCGCTAAAAGGTCTTAGCGCCGTGAAAGAGGATAGAATTTATCTAATGCCCGAATTCGTTAAAGCATGGGGTCATCCGACTGCCGAAGCAATGGCGCTTGGTGAGGAATGGCTTGCGATGAAACTTTATCCGCAAAATTTTAAGGACGCAAACTTTGATAAAAAAGTAGAGGAATTCTACGAGAAATTTTACCGCGTCAAATATCAAAAATAATGCTGAGCCTAATCCTGCTTCTTTTTTGGGTAGTGCTGGCGCTAATCTCGCTCGCTAGTGGGCAGTTTCATATACCGTTAGAAGAAATTTTTAAAATTCTCTTTAGCGGAGGCGGCGATGAAGCTGCCAAAAGTGTGATGCTGGATGTTAGAATTCCGCGCATTCTACTCTCCAGCCTTTGCGGTGGAGCGCTTGCTATCGCGGGTTTGAGCTTACAGGCGGTATTTAAAAACCCGCTCGTTGGCCCGCACATCGTAGGCGTTAGCACTGCAGCGGCATTCGGCGGCGCGCTTTGTATTTTGCTAGGATTTAGCGGCTTATGGCTTGCGGGGTTTGCATTTTGCTTCGGGCTTGCGGCGCTATTTTTGCTCTATCTTTTGGCAAAATTCGTAGCACGCGCCGATATTTTCTCACTCATTTTAGCAGGTATAGTCATTAACGGCGTATTTGCCGCACTTACGAGCTTAGTGCAGTATCTAGCAGACGATGAGGAAGTGCTGCCTAATATCGTTTTTTGGCTACTGGGAAGCTTCGTAAGCGCAGGATATGATAAAGTAATTTTGATGTGCGCGATCGCCCTGCCCGCTTCTGCAGTATTAATTGCGCTGAGATGGCGGTTTAATCTACTCAGCCTAAATGATGATGATTTGCGCGTGCTAGGCGTGGACGTTAAGTTTCTGCGCTGCACGATCCTAGCGCTTTGCACCGCTCTGATCGCCGTACAAGTTAGCGTCAGCGGAAATATCGGCTGGGTAGGTCTTGTAGTGCCGCACGCCACCAGGCTCATCGCGGGCAGCGACCACGTGAAGCTAATGCCTGCCTGCTTCATTGCAGGAGCGATCTTTATGCTGGCAATCGACGATCTATCTCGCTCGCTAAGTAGCGCCGAAATTCCTTTAGGAATTCTATCCGCTCTCATCGGAAGCCCGATCTTTGCCCTACTTCTAAAAAGGAGTGCCAAAAATGCAAAATCTAATTGAGGTAAAAAATGCTGGCTTTTACTACGAGGCGGAAAAATTCTGCTTTCGCAACTTAAACTTCGAGCTTGCCAGCTCTCAAACATTAGCGATTTTGGGCTTAAACGGGCAAGGCAAAAGCACGCTAATGTCGTGTATGATGGGGATTTTACAGCCTAAAGAAGGCGAGATCGTACGCAAGGCAAAATTTGCTTTTTTGCCACAGAGCTTTAACGTCGCGTTTGATTACAGCGTGCTTGACATCGTACTGATGGGGCGGGTACGCGAGATCTCGCTCTTTTCAAAACCGGGCAAAAAGGATATTCAAATCTGCCTTGACGCTCTGGATACGCTAGGCGTCGCCCATCTGCAAAAGCGCAGCTTTAACGCCCTTAGCGGCGGGCAGAGGCAGCTCGTGCTCTTTGCTAGAGCCCTAGCTAGCGGCAGCGACGTGCTGTTTTTGGACGAGCCTGCCAGCGCGCTTGATATCAAAAACCAAGACCGCGTGCTAAGCCTCATCGCAAATCTACGCTCAAATAGCGATGCGAGCATAGTTTTTACCACCCATCAGCCTAACCACGCCCTCGCAGTCGCCGATCGCACACTAATCTTGCGAAATGATCTTAGCTACAACTACGGCGCAAGTAACGAAATTTTAACCGAAATCGCGCTTAGCTCGCTCTACGGCGTACAGATCAAAACGGCGAAATTTGACGTTGCAGGCGAGCAAATCCCCAGCATCACGCAAATTTTCAGCGCGCAGGTGAAGTAGCGGCGCGACAAAGCAACTCATCAATCGGCGTGGAATTTTAAATCGCGGGATTTTGTTTTGAGTGGAATTTAAATCGCGAAATTTTGTTTTGAAATGCCGTCTTGAAATTCTGATTAAATTTTATATCGAGGTTTTTGCTTTGGAATTCCAGTCTAAATTCCATAGCGGAATTTTACCGCAGAATTCCAAGCAGAAATCTCATAGTGGAATTTTCTGTGGCTTGCCAGTTTTCTAAGCGTGCAACGAAAGCATGCTATCGCTTGAGTTTTGAAATTTCACAGTGGAATTCTACCCCGCAAATCCATAATCAAAATTCCGTTTTAAAATCTCGCGGCGGAATTTTATTCTCGCTCTGGTAGAATTCCTGAAATTCCGCAGTCTGCAAGCTTGTCCCGACGAAATTTTGAAATTTTAAATTTAGCTGTTTAATTCCTGCTTTACATCGATTTATGTATGCTTCGGGATAAATTTTAAAAAGGCTTATTATGCAAGATCTCGTATCTCAGGCAAGAAAAGAGGGGATGATCAGCACCGGCATCGATCTGTTTTTAGCGGCAGTGCCTGCGACTTTAGTTGCGCTAGATATTGCTATTAACGGCATGCTAGGGCTTAGCACCAACGGCTACCTATATCACTGGCGGAATTATTTTTGCTCTTTTGTGTGTTTCGGTATTTTTCAGGCTAAGAGCGCTCCGCAAAATTTCAATGCTTAGCGGCATAAGGGCGGCGGTGCTTTACCGCAACTGCGTAATTGTCTGCATCTGTGTCATTGCCATAACAAGCATCTTTTTATTGATTCCTTTATCGATCTCACACAAGCATTTGGCAATGATATTGTGCATTTTAATAGCGTTTGCGGGCGCAATCTACATGATCGTAGCGTGGTTTTGCATAAATTTTGCTCTAGCGCGCGTAAGCGGCGTGAGGATCTTTGAGACATATGTGTGGCTCTGCGTCATCCTTTTTCCATTAAATGCACTATACCATTTGATATTACCCATAGTCCTCATAATAACCGGCATCGTGCACCTGCTAGCCTGGAGCAAGATAGAAAAGATAAGCGTAAAAGTTTAGAATTTCGCAAATATCTTGTCGCGATAGAATTCCGATCTTGTCGGTTTAATTTATATTTTATGCTTGTTTATATATACTTCGGGTCAAATTTTTAAAAAGGGTTTATATATGCAATTCATTGTATCTCAGGCAAGAAAAGAGGGGATGATCAGCACCGGCATCGATCTGTTTTTAGCGGCGCTACCCGTGGTTTTTATCGTAGTAGGCTATGTCTCTTTCAGCGAGCCATGGCGCCTTGACGACGAGATGATAAATTATATCGCTAGCGGAATTTTGATTGCTTTTATTTGTGTTTCGGCATTTTTCAGATTGCAGGCGCTCCGAAAAATTTCAGCGCTTAGCGGTATAAAAGCAGCGACGCTTTATCGCAACTGCATAATAATCTGCGTCTGCTTTTTTGCGCTAGCGCTCGTGCTCAATTACCTTTATCCGAGAGAGCCTGACGCAGACGGCGGGCAGAGTGATAATCCATTTGCGGCGATATTTGGACTAGCGCTTTTCGTGGGCGTTATTTACATAATCTTCGCATGGTTTCGCATAAATTTCTCTTTAGCGCGCGTAAGCGGCGTAAGTACCTTTCGGACTTATGTGTGGCTTTGTGTGGGACTTTTCGTGCTAAATATACTATGCAATGTAGCGCTCTACGGTTTATTCGCCTATAAGTTGCAGACGGGCGCCGAGCCGGCTTCTGCTTTGGTTATCGTCGTCGTGTTATCCAAAATGCTCCTGCCGTTCATCGCTCTTGTGATAACCGGCATCGTGCACCTATTAGCCTGGAGCAAGATAGAAAAGATAAGCGCGGAGGTTTAAATTTTAAATTTCATAAACCTCTTGTCACGATAAAATTTCGCTCTTTCCGGTTTAATTAGCGTTTTACACTTCGAGATAAATTTTAAAAAGGCTTATGTATGCAAGATCTCGTATCTCAGGCAAGAAAAGAGGGGATGATCAGCACCGGCATCGATCTGTTTTTAGCGGCGGTGCTCGCGGTTTTTAAGGCTATAGGCCTTGCTCCCGGCGGAATGTTCTTAATAGCCAGCGGAATTTTTATCGCTCTTATCTGTTTCTCGGTGATTTATAGGCTAAGAGCGCTCCGCAAAATTTCAATGCTTAGCGGCATAAAAGCGGCGGTGCTTTACCGCAACTGCGTGATGATCTGCATCTGCTTCGTGGCGCTTTTATTATTTTATCCGGCAGGTTGTTACAGAGAAGTAACGATGAAAGAGATGATAGAAGAGACTATATGGAATTTAGCGGTGCCCGCAGCCGCAATCTACATAATCGTAGCGTGGCTTCGCATAAATTTTTCGCTTGCGCGAGTAAGCGGCGTGAGCGCCTTTCGCACCTATGTATGGCTCTGCGTGGGGTTTTTAGCGCTAAATATACTGTGCGGCGCGGGGCCCTTCGGTTTGGCTAACTCCAAGCCGCAAACTGACGATTCGGTTGTGGCTTTAGTCATTACATCATTAAAGGAATTTTTGCCGTTCATCGCTCTTGTGATAACTAGCATCGTGCACCTGCTAGCTTGGAGCAAGATAGAAAAGCTCGCCTAAGCCGAAGCGCTTTCGTTTTGCGGCGACCACGCCTTTTGCAAGTCTAAACCGCAACGTCCAAGTCGCGCTGTTATAGCAATGTCAAGCGCGCCGCCGCAGCAGTAAAGCCGTAAGATAGTACGTAAATTTAGAAAATTCAAAGGATAAAAATGAAAGAAATTTCAAAGCAAGATCTGCTTCGCAAGGCGAAATTCCGCGGAGTTTTAGGTGCCGTGATTTTGCTAGGCATCGGCATAAGCGGCACGGTGGGCGTAAGCAGCATAGACGAGGACGCGGTCGCGATTTTTAGAGTTTTAGCGCTGCTAGCGACATTAGCGATATTTTACGACTGCTTCGTTTGCCTAGAAAAGGTACTAGGCATGCGCTTCGTTAAGACCTATAGGCTGATAGAAAGTATCCCGATCGTCGCGATTTTGTGCTACTGCGCCATGGTAGTAGCGCTAAAAGAGGGCGCGATGCTAGGTCTGCTCTACACCCTGCTCTACGTCCTTTCGACGTGCGCGGCGGTGATAATCTGGGGCGTATTAAACTGCCGCCTAGCCACACTTAGCGGCGTGGATTTATTTAAAATCTACGGCATAGTGGTGTCCGTGACGTGGCCCTGCGAAGCGGTATCGGGCGCGCTAGCTAAAATAGGCGTAATCCTCGCGCTGCCGTATCTAATCGCAGCGTCGCTGGTAACGGCGTTTTCGGGGATTTTGCTAATCATAGCATGGATAAAATTCAACCCCGCAAGGTTATGCGGCGCGGAAAATTCTAGCGAGCTTGATGGCGCCAAGCTAGGCGCGGACGGCGAAAAACCGAGCATTTACAGCAAACTCGCCGCTTTTAAGAAATCGGACGCGGACGATGCGAAAAAGCCCGCTTCCAAGGCGAGCGCAGATACCGCAAATATGCCTGCTTCCAAAGTGAGCGCAGATGATACGACCGCCGCAAGACGCCCGGGCAACCCCGGATTTAAATTCTAACTCTACTCGCAAGATGGAATTTCGCAAAATTTTTAAAATTTAAGGCGCAAAATTTATCGCGACGCGCGGTGCACCAGGCGGAAACGCGGAATTTTGATTTAATTTTATCCACTACAAACGCGCAAAATTTAGGGCAAAATTCCAAGCCGAAATTCCGCGATCAATTTAAAATTTTAAGCAGAGGTTCAATCCAAAAATTCCGACGAAGCAAAATCCAAGCCAAAATTCCAGCTGAAATTCTAAAATTCCGATCTAAATCCCTAATCCAGCTTATTTCTAAAAAGCGACGCCGCAAAGCTCAACGTGCCAAGCCCGATCAGCAGCAGCGGCACGATGAGATGCCACAGCTCGCCCAGGCCCGCGCCCTCCAGATAGATCCGCCACATGCAGTTGTTGGCATAATACATCGGATCTAGGTGCGCGATGTAGTAAAACCACCGCGGCATCGCATCCGCAGGCGTTATCAGCCCGCTTATCATAATGCACGGCAGCAGGAACAAAAACGAGCTCACGACCGATTGTAGCGAGGTTTTGCAGACGGTCGAGATCACGAGGCCGATGCCTACGTTGCAGGCGCTAAAGATCGCGATGATCGCAAAAAGATCCGCAAAGCGCCCTCGAAACGGAATTTCAAAGTAAAATACGCAGATCAAAAACAGCGCGAGCCCCTGCGCGATCGCGATCAGCACGGGCGGCACAGCCTTGCCGATCAGCATCTCAAGCGGGTTTGCGGGCGTCATCAGCATCATATCGAAGCTCCCCTCCTCGCGCTCGCGAGAGACGCTAAACGCCGATAGCATCAGCACCTGAATCATCGAAAGCCCCAAAATCATCCCCGTCATGATCGTGTAGCGCGTGATCGTGTTTTCGTTAAAAACATAGCGCGGATTTATGCTGATTAAATTGACAAAATGCTGCGCGTTGTATTCCCCCGCTATGGCTTGCACGAAGCCGATGACGGTGTTTGCCAAGGTCGTATTGCGCGAATCCGCGATGATCAAAAGCTCGTGCGTATCCTTAAAATCGCTGCCGAAATAGATCCCAATGATCGCCTCGCCCTCGCTTACGGCGCGGCGCAGACAGGTTAGGTCTTTGCAGCCAAGTTCGGTCTTAAACATCGGCGTAGCGGCGATGCTCTGCACCAGCGCGGTGGACGTCGCATCGCGGGCATCGTCCAAAATCGCGTAGCGCACCTGCTCGGGGGTGAAATTCGCGCCGTAGCCGAATATGATCGCCTGCACCAGCACCGGCACGATCAGCACCATGCGCGTGCCCTTGTCGCGAAACATCGCCAAAAATTCCTTTTTTATCAGCGCGCGAATTCGAAGCAGGGATTTTCGCAGAGCGTTCATCGCGCGCTCCTTTCAAATTTAGCGGCGCCTTTAAATTTAACGCCATTTTCAAATTTAGCGGTGCGGGCTCGCGGAGTGAAATTTGAAATAAAATTTAAAAACGGAATGGGCGCGGGTTTACATTTACGCGGCGCAAGCGTAAATTTTAAAATTTCAAACCGATTGCGCAGCGGTTCGGGCGTAAATTTTAAAATTTTAAATCCATTGCGCGACGGCGCTGGCGAAAATTTCAAAAGCGCAGGTTTAAATTTACGCGGCGGCAAGGAGCTAGAATTTAAAAGCTCTGCCGCTTGCTTTTGCGGCTCGAAGCGGCGTTTTAAGCGCTCTGCGGCGCTAAATTTTAAAATTTCAAACCCGCGCCCAACCACCGTTTGCGAGCAAAAACGGCTCGCACCGAGAAATTTTAAAAATTTCATCGCATGCCTCTTTTGGGTGCAAAATTTCATTCTTTGCACTCCCCGTGAAAGCGAAGCGTTCGTCGCTTGCCCTACTTCATAGCGCGAAATTTTACCGCTTGCGGCTCGAATCAAAGCGGGGTACTTATGCAAGCAAACGGCGTAAATTTCGCTACGCCACGCTTCGTAGTTACGCCGTGTAATCGCGCTGCAAAGCTGCATCGCAAAACGCGATTTAAAATTTAAAAGTGCGCTTATGAGGTTAAATTTGCTAAGCTTTTCTGCGCGCCCTACTTCGTAGCCGTGCCGTGCAGCTACGCTACGAAGTCGCACTATGCGGCGGCGCACAAAATTCGAATATCCGCCCGCATGATTAAACTTAACCGCGCTCTGTTTTTCTATCACGTCGTGCGTATGCTGCGAAGTAAGCCGCGCCGCACGCCCTACTTCGGCTTTATCTGTGCGCGGCAAAATACGACGCGGAGCACGTGTTAAAGCATGGCGCAGAGCATGCGGCGGCTCGTGAATAAACTTTAAGATTTTAAATTCGCACTGCGATGCGAAATTTTGTGCGATGTGTGCATAATGCACGCATCCGGGCACAAATTTTAAAATTCTAAATCTGTGCTGCGATATAAAATTTTGCACGGCGTTCGCGAGACGCGCTAGAGCGTGCGTGAACTTTAAAAATCCCATCGCGCACTCCCTCTCGTGGCTACGTCGCAAGATCGCGCTGCCAAAGCTTGCTTTTTAATTAAAATTCCAAACCGATTGCACGGCATAGGCGAAAATTTTAAAAATTCCGCCGCTTGCTTTTGCAGCTCAAAGCGGCTTTTTAAGCTCTCTGCGGCGCTAAATTTTAAAATTTCAAGCCCACGCTCCGCTCGCTTGCAAAAAAATTCTAAAAATTTCATCGCGTCCTCTCTTTTGGCGGCGTGAAATTCCGCCATCGATGCCTTGGGCGAAAGCGAAACGTTAATTGCGTTGATTTTTGCGGCACGAAATTTCTCCGCGCAAGCGTAAAGCAAAAATAAAAATTTCATCGCGCGCCCCTTTTTACGCTAAGCACGCACAAGCTGAAAAACAAAACCGCTCCGAGCGCCTGAATGGCGAGGTTTACCCACAGCGTCGCGCTCTGTCCACCCGATAGGAAGCAGATGCGAAAGGACTCGACCGCGTATGTGGGCGGCAGCAGGTGCCCGATGAAGTTGACCGCCGCGGGCAGTCCGCGCAGATCGAATATCATGCCGCTAAGCAGCGTCACGGGCAGATAGCCGATGACGATGGCGTATTCCTGCGCTAGGAATTGATTTTTGCAGATCGCCGAGATCAGCATGCCTAGGCAGGTCATCTCCAGCACGAAGACGCAAAGCGTCGCCAGTAGCATCGCCACGCTGCCGCGGATCGGGATGCCTAAAAGAACCTGCCCGTAAACGAGCGTCATCGCGCCGCCTAAAAGCGCCAGGAAATAATACGCGCCGACCTTGGCAGTGACGATCTCAAGCGCGCTTGCGTTGGAGTTGTAAAGCGAGGCGATCGTGCCGCGGTCCCATTCGCGCGAGATCACGACCGCGACCATAAACAGGCAGATGAGCCCCAAAATCCCCACGTACTCGGCAGATACGAGATACCACGTCGATTCGTTGGCTTCGTTGAACCAGCTGCGATAATTCACGCTGACGGGCTTTGCTGCGGCGTTTAAATTTGTGTTTAAAAAGCCGTAATCTTGCGCCAAAACCTGCTCGATTACGCCCGCGACATAGACGTAGCTAAGAAGCGCGAGCTGCGACTGAGTGGCGTTTTGGATAAGGAAAATCTCGGCGCCGTCTTTATTCGAGCCGCTCGCGCCGCCTCCTGCACCATTTGAGCCGCCTACATTACTTGAGCTGCCGCCGTTATTTACAACGCCGCCCGCGCTGTGAGCGCCGTTAGCGGAAGGGCTTGCATTGACGCCGCCGTTCGTATTTTGGAGATCGTCTGCTCCGCCCATGAGGCCCGTATTCGTATCGCCTGCGCCGCCGATTAAATTTGCGCTGCCTTGATTTGCGCTCACGTCGCCTGCGCTGCTACCGGAATTTACAGTCGCGCCGCTTAAATTTACTCCGCTGCCGCCCGCTTCCGCGCCGTTGCGGTGCAAACTCTCGCCGCTTGCGCCGCCTGTGGAGGCGTTTATGTCGCTCTCCGTGCCCGCGCCTCTGTCCTCAAGCGGACGGACATTTGCGCCGCCGCTCACATTTTGGAGATTGTCCGCGCCGCCTGTGGAGGAGCTGTCGTCGCTAGAAAGGTTTAAATTTACGCCGCCGCCCGCGTCGCCGAGTCCGCTCAAGGTGTTTTGAAATTTAGCCGCAAAGCGCGGATCAAAATACAAAATGCTCTCGATCTCGTGCGCCTTAAAATCTCTCCTCGCGCTCTCTAAATCCGTATAGACGCGGGTTTGCAGGTATTTTGAGCCCAAAAATCCGCCGAGCAGATCACGCTCGATTTTGGAGCCCAGATCGCTTACGAAGCCCACCTTAACGGGCTTTATGTCCATCCGCATCGCGTATCCGTAGATCACGACCAAAATTAGCGGCATCAAAAACGCGATCACGAGCGCCGATCGGTCCTTTGCGATCTGCGCGAACTCCTTTTTTACGAGGATTTTTAAAAAGGTAAAGTTCATCCGCCCTGCCCCTGTGCTCGGATTTTGCGGCACTGCGCCGCTCGC
>NZ_CALKTS010000195.1 GCF_937997595.1 uncultured Campylobacter sp.
AATTTTCAAATTCGCCCTACTTTAAAATTTCATCTTTTACCTAAAATTTATCATTAAAAATCTATAATATTTCAAAGTATATTTTCTAAACGTAGCCGCCTAAAAAGCACGCAAAATTGGGTGTATTAAGAAGTATATAATCTAAATTAAAGGATAGAAAATGAGTAAGCCTCGCTCTTTCGCGCTAGCTCTTGCGCTGTGCGCGAGTTCGCTTTTTGCAGACCGCGTCGTAACCGATCAGCTAGGTCGTGACGTCACGCTGCCTGATCAGGTTAAGCGCATAGTCGTGCTTCAGCACCAAAGCCTAAACGCGCTCAACGAGCTAAACGCGCTGGATAAGGTCGTCGGCGTGCAGGAGTCGTGGGAAAAGTCGCTCGGCAAAAACTACATCCCGCAAGAATACATCGACAAAATGACGGAGCTCAAAATCCCAGTCGTAGCCGTTAGCTTTCAGCGCAGCGACGCCGCCGATAAGGGCAAGCTAAATCCGACCTTCAAAGACGACGAAGCAGCCTATACCGAGGGCTTTTACGACGGTATAGAGCTTCTTGGCAAGGTCGCAAACCGCGAAAAAGAGGCCGCCGAGCTAATAAGCTTCGTCAAAACCTCACAAAAGCAGCTAGAGGCTAAATTTAGCGACTTCATCGTGGATAAAAGACCTAAAATTTACATGGCAAATCCCGATCTCACGACCTATGGCAGCGGCAAATACACGGGCATAATGTTTATGCGAGCCGGCGCGCAAAACGTCGCGGCAGAGAGCATCAAAGGCTACAAGCAGGTATCTGCAGAGCAGGTTTTAGCGTGGGCGCCGCAGATGATCTTCGTGCAGGATCGCTACCCGCAGGTGCCCGCCGAGCTCAAATCCAACCCGCAGCTTGCAAATTTAAGCGCGGTAAAAGAGGATAAAATTTACATGATGCCCGAATATGCCAAAGCGTGGGGCTATCCGACTGCCGAAGCCATGGCGCTTGGCGAGTGGTGGCTAGCGATGAAGCTCTATCCGAAGCACTTCGACGAAGCGGAATTTAACAAAAAAGTAGAGGAATTTTATCAAAAATTCTACCGCACGAGCTATAAATGAAATTTTCCGCCCTGCTGCTGCTCTGGATCCTGCTATTTGCGGTATCGCTGGGCACCTGGCAGTATCCTGTTAGCCTAGAGGAGACGGGCAAAAATTTTTACTAGCAAAATTCTGCCCTACGAAAGCATCTGAAATCCCCCACGACAAAATCAAAATTTATATAAAAATTTATCTGGATTTTATGCCGATCGGCTATAATTCCGCTATTCTAACCCCGCATATTTTCGCGGAATTTTCAAGGAGAAAAAATGCTTAAACTTCACTCAATCCTTCTTGGTGCA
>NZ_CALKTS010000196.1 GCF_937997595.1 uncultured Campylobacter sp.
ACCACGCGCAGGAACGAATACACGTCCTGCACCCCGGGCGCGTGCGTCGCATACCAGATCGCGTGCTTTTCGTGCTCGATGTCGCTTACTACGCCGCTAAATACCACGTCGCAGCCCACGATCGCCACGCGCACCGCAGTGCCCGAAACGTCGGTGTCGGAAAAGAGATTTTTCTTTAAATTTGTAAAAATTTCAAACGAATTGCAAGGATATTCGGGCTTTTTGACGCGCAGATAGGTATGCACGCGCCTCACGCCTTCGGTTTGTCTAGCTAAAGCAAGCAGCGGCTCGCGCATCGCTTCGCTATCTAGAAGCCCGATGAGATAGACCTCACCGTAGAAGCATTCGACCTCCAAATCCCAGCTGCTAAGGCCTTTGGTAAATAGAATTTTGCTTTGGATTTTAGTCTGGATGAGCTTGTCGCTAGCGACCTCGCTCATGCTGCGGCGGTCACGCGCTACGGAGTAGATGTCATATACGCTAAGCGCGTTGCCCGCGGGCGCCAGCGGAGCCGCGCACGAGCTAAATAGCGCCGTGCAAGAGAGCAAAAACACCGCTAAAATCGCTAGAAACAAAACCCTCAAACCCTCTCCAATCTCGTTTAATTTCTAATTATCTCAAGCCGGCTGCCGGCGCCGCTTTTTAAATTTAGCCCCGCAGGCGCCGTTTTATCGCAGCTTAAAATTTTGCGGCGCGAGATTCAGCCCAAACCGCGTGCTGCAAAATTTTACAACGTAAATTTTAAAATTTACGTTGTAATTCGCACGGCTTGCAGAATTTTGCGCTTTCGCCACGGCGGAATTTCGCGCGCAGTATTCGTCGCCGTAAAATTCTACGCGGCTAAATTTCGTTGCAAATTTGCCGCTGCGAAATTCTGCGTGGTAAAATTTCTCGCGGCGGAATTCGCCTCTGTAAAATTTTATATTTCAAAACCTGCACCCAAAATTCCACCCGGTCGCGGCTAATTCGTCGTAAGCCCGCCGTCTATCGCAAATATCGCGCCGCTGACCCATTTCGCCTCGTCCGATGCCAAAAACACCGCCGCATCGCCGATGTCCTGCGCGCTGCCGATTTTGCCGAGCGGATAGATATTTTGCACCATCTGCTCGAACGCCTCGCGCCCCTGCGGGCTAAGCGCGCTTAAATTTCGCTCAAACTGCGGCGTCAGAACGCTTCCGGGCGCTATGGCATTAACGCGCACGCCAAGTTTGCCGACCTCGAAGGCAAGCGATTTGGTGAAAGAATTTAGCGCGCCTTTGGTGATCGAATACGCCGTCGTGGTGCGCCCCACGAGCATTCGGTTCGCAAAATACGACGAGATATTGATCACGCAGCCTTTGCTAGCCGCAAGCGCGTCCAAAAGCCCCTGAGTAAGCAGATATGGCGCTTTGACGTTTAGGTTTAGATGAGCGTCCAGCAGCGCTTCGTCGGTCGCCTCAAACGGTACGAATTTCCCTAGTCCGGCGTTATTTACGAGAATATCTATCTTAAGGGGTAGCGCTAAAATGCGCTCGCAAAGGCCTTTTATCGTTTTGCTTTGCGCCAAATCCGCCTCTATCGCGTAAGCTTTCACGCCGTAACCGCCCAATGCCTCCTGCGCGATTTTTAATTTCTCCTCGCTTCTGCCGAGCAGGATCAAATTTGCGCCCTCTTCGGCGAAACACTTTGCGATGCCAAGCCCTATTCCGTCGCTTCCGCCCGTAATTACGGCGGTTTTACCCTCTAATCGTTTCATACTTTTCCTCTCAATGCGTAAATTTACACTCTAAAAATTTGAGCGAGACTTACGGATCTCGCAAACTTCGAAATTTTGCAGGCTTTGAAATTTTACTCGCTTTAAAATTTCTCTCAATTTAAAATTTTGTGGCGAAGCGAAATTTCGTCGATAAAATTTTACTAATTTTAAAATTCCATCGATAAAATTTCACGGCAAAATTCCATCGTAAAGCTCGCGGTGGAATTTCATCGGGAATTTCATCCGTAAATTCCACCCAAACTGCGCCGCTTGGCTTACAGCACCTGTTTTACGCTACTAGCCGTGATTTCAAGTAGCCTCGTAGCAAACGGAAATTTCGCCTTCGTTTCTTCAAACTCCGCGCCACTATCAATAAAACGCGCTGTGCCCTTCACTACAAAGCCACGCCCCGCTCCGAATCTGCCTGCTAGCTCCTTCGTTGCGACGCTAAGCTCGACGTTCGGATTAGCCTCCACGTTGCTTTGCGTCTTTTTCATACCCGCAGCGGGGATGAGGATGCGATCACCCTTAATGACGAGATATCTGTTCCATGTATTGCTGATATGAGCCTCGCCCTGCGCGCAGGTAGCGATACCCACGGCGCATTCATAATTCAAAATCTCCAAAAATTCTTTGCTAAACATTTTCTCTCCTTAAATTTACATTTTAAAGCTCGCGATTTTGGCTGACAAGCCCCGCGCGCAACTGAAATTTTAACTACCTCCGCCACTTTCCGCCGCGGCTAAATTTTATATTTCAAAAGCGCGTCTTTTTCGGCTTTGCTTACGCGAAAGCTATCGCGGATCTTCGATATCGCCTTGTTTTGGATAAATTTAACCGCCCGTTTGCTCGCCAAAAACGCAAGCGTGATCTCGCGCTGCTTGATAAACATCTCCGCTATCGCCCACGCCGCGCCCATCTGCACGTAGTACCGCTCGTCGCTTTCGGCGGCGCAAATTTCAAAAAACTTCTCGGGCGAGATCGCGTCCATATTTCGCATAAAATAAACGTAGAAAAATCGCCTCTCAAACTCGTCCGCGCCGCCCTTAGCCTGTTTTAGCAGCGCGTCCGCAAGAGCGACGTCTCTGAATTTCGGAGCGAACATATCGCAAACCGCCCAATTAGGCATCGTTTTGATAAAATCGCTCGCAAGCGCGAATTTCGCCTCATCCTGCTTCAAAAGCATTATGAAAAAGCCTTTTAGCACGAACTCTTCGTGAAAAACGGGCTCGTAATTTTGCAGCTCGCGCCGCGCTTCATCTGCTCCACCCAAAGCGGCGAAGCTTTTGCGAGCAAGCGCACGCAGCGCGGGAGTACGTACGCCTAAAATCTGCGGCGTCGGTATTAAACGCTGCGAAAATTGCGCGAACTTCTCCTCGCTTAGCGCCCGCAGCTGCCCTAGCATCTTTTCTCGTAAATCCATGGCTTTCCTTTAAATTTGATCGTAAATTTTAATCGCGCGCAAGATTGCGATTTTATAACGGCGCGTTAAATTTCGCCGCACAGGGCTATCCTATTTTAAACAGATCGCGCCGCAAGCTCAAACTAATCGCCCGATAAGATCGCGTTTAAGTCACTCGCCGCACTCGCTCAAAGTCTTTTATCTAAAAAACATGCCTGCTAAATCGCTCTGTATACCGCCATACAGAGCAAACCGTATCGCTAAAGCCGCTTAAATGAAGCTCGGCGCGTCGTTTGAAAACAAAATCAGATCGCCGCTGTGCGTATTTTCGCTCAAAACCCGCTGCAAATCGCGCTTATCTTTCAAAACGATAGTCTTTGCGGGGTCGATCTTGCTTTGCAGCACCTCGGAATTTAGCTCGCCCGTGATGATCGCAAGATCAAAAATTTCATCGATTTTGGCGGCCAGCGTCTCGTTGTCCTCGCGCGTGCTCTCGACGATGCCCGGCGTGATGATGACCTTGCGCCCGCCGTAGCTTCGCATCAGCTCGTAGCTTTGCAGCATGCCGCTTAGATTGCCGTTGAAGCTATCGTCGATGATGATCTTGCCGCCCGCATCGAGCCGCGCGAGGCGGTGCTCGACGGCGCCGACGTGCGCGACGCGGCTTTTGATCTTATCAGCGCTAAGCCCTAAAAATCGCGCGATCTTTATACATGCGGCGAGATTTGCGGCGTTAAATTTACCCAAAATCGGCGCGAAAAACTCATATCGCTTGCCTGGCTCTCTCCGCCCGTTTGAAATTTTACGCTCGTTTGGAGCCTCTTGCGAGCCCTGCTCTTTATCGCCGCAAATTTTATCGTCGCTAGCGGCACGGGCGGTTTGTTCGTAAAATTCTTTCTCGCTCCGTTTGGCGCAGGATATGGAATTTGCTTCGTCAGAATCGGCGCCATAATTTTTAGAATTTTTGTCTTTTTCCGCGCATACTGCACTGCTTGCATCAAGGCTTGAACCGCCCTGCCCTTCGCTCTCTGCGGCGGCTGTTTCTATGTGCGGAGCGGAATTTTCGCCGCTAGCACCGCTTTCATCCTCGCTCAAGTTAAGGCTAAATTTTATTCCGTCCAGATCCGCGCTGCAAATTTCGAGCCCCTCGTCATAGATCGTGACGCGCTCATTCGCGCTTTTTTGCGTAGAGCTGTGCAAAAACGCATGCTTTAGCCGCACGCTTGTGAGCGCTTCAAGCTTGGTCTTGCGGATGTTTTCGATGCTTTTGAAATACTCGATGTGTTGCGCGCCGATCTCGCCCACGACGACGATCTGCGGCGCCAAAAACTCAGTGATCTCGGCAATGTCGCCACTTAGCCTGGCGCCTGCTTCGGCGATGTAGATCTGCGTATCTGCGGGTAGCGCCTCGTTTACGTCGCGCACGAGCCCCGCTAGTGTGTTTACCGAGCGCGGCGTCTTGTAGCAGCGAAAGTCATTTTTTAAAATTTGATACAAGAAGTTTTTAATGCTCGTCTTGCCGTAGCTCGCGGTGATCTGAATGATCGTAAGGGAGGGCATCTGGGCTAGTTTTTTGCGTGCGGCAGCCTTAAATTTCGCAGCCTGCGCTCGCTCGTAAGCAAAACTCGCCGCAAGGCCCGCGCCAAGCGGTAAAAAGATCGGCAAAATCGGGCCCCCAACGGCATAAAACGCGACGTTAAAGCTAAACACACAAACCGCCAAAATCGCAAAAAATCGCTTCACACGCGGCGTAAAGACGAGCTTTTTATCAAGCCCTCTTTGCCAAAAATAAAGCGCTAGCGCATAGGCCGCGATGATTAAAATTTTAGCGGCGCATAGGGCATAGAGGAATGCAGTGCCAAATTTAGCTGCGCCGAGACCTACCGCGATCTCGCAGCCAAGATACGCCGCCAGCGGCAAAATCAAAAAATAGAGGTGCCACGCGGGTTTGGTGAAGTGAAAGATGATGCGCGCGGGCTTGTACGAAAACCACTGCAGGCAGGTGATCAGATAAAAGCCGAGCAGTAGGACGAATGCCGCGTGCGCGATCAAAAATATTATATTCATCTTTTAAAATTCCTTTTTATAAATTTACGCGCCCGCTTTGCAAGCCTGTGCGGGCAAAACACGGCGAGCTCGAGCCAACCGACATTAGACTTCATTTGCAAATTTTACGAATTCTCGCTTTGCAAATTCTATTTTTGCAAACTTCGCTAGCTCGCAAATTCATTCTCTCATGTTGGCTGCACGAGCCGCGCTAGATAAATTTGCGCTACCGCGCGCCGTCTGCGTTCTCGATACCGCGCAGCATCCATCTTTCGCGACCTGAAATTTTCGCACGCTGCGTATCTTGCGATATCGAGCCTTATCTCGCGCGATGATTTACATTATTTGCGATACATAGGCCTTATATCGCGGCGAATACATGGCGCGGTTATGCGACTAAATTTAATTACTCGCCTTGCGGTGCACGCAGCGGTTTTGCCGCGTCTTGTACGGCTGCCGCAAACACAGAGCGGAAACGATCCGCTGCCGTGTAAAATTTAAAATTAACGCGGCACGCCGCAATTTGAGCTTTGCGTTTTATACTACGCGCCCAAAGAGCGGATTTTGCGCCGCTAATTTTAAACGCATACTCGCGGCTTTTATATTTAAATTTACGCTTCAGTTTGCGATCTTTGACGCAAACCGATTGCAAAATTTTAAAACGCGGGAGAACTGCACTAAAGCGCCGCAATGAAACGCTTTTTAAAATACACTCGCTGCCACCTCGCTTTTCGCGCGATCTGTTTTTGTATCTAAAACGCGATTTTTAGCGGCGCTAAAATTTCGCGGCTAAATTTTAAAATTTACACAAAATCGCGTTTCGCTTTAAATTTAGCGCGGCGCCAAATCATTAAATTTAGCTGCTGCTAAGCTCCTTTTCGATCTGCTCGCCGATAAAATCCGCGCTCTGCAAAAAGAAAAAGTGATCCCCCGCCAGCGGATAAAATTTGCTATTTTTGACGAGCGAGTGGATCAGCTCACCGCTTTTTAGGCTGGTGGCGCGATCGTCCTTGCCCCAAAAGATGAGCGCATTTTGCGGGCTTAGCGCGGAAAAAATGTCGCGGAAGTCCTCATTTACGACGTTTTTTAGCGTCTCATACATCGTCTTGCTCATACCTGCGGCATCCTTGCTCGCAAACGTACGCCAAAGCCCCGCCAGACCAAGTCTTTTTAAAATTTTAAAAATCGCGATTTTGGCGCGCACGACAAAGGGCTTGGGCTCGATGATACCGGCGCTGCTTAGCAGTATGAGATTGCGCGGAGCCAGCAATGCGGCGATCTTGCCGCCGAAGCTGTGCCCCATAATCGCTGCGGGCTGCTTGCCCAAAGCCGCGATAAAGGCGCGCATAATCTCCGCATAATCCTCGCTGCCAAGGGCACGCACGGGCTGCGAGCTGGCGCCGAATCCAGGCAGATCGACGCACACTAACGCGTAACGGCGGAATTTATCCGCAAAAACCCGAGACATAAGCGCTTTGTTTGCGCCCCAGCCGTGCAGCACCAAAATATATTCGGCACGCTGCAGATTTGAAATTTCGTAGCTGATTTTGTAGCTCTCGCCGTCGCAGATGAGCTCCTTACTCGCCACCGCCGCTCCTTTTGGCGTAAACGGCCTTGAGTAACTCGACTGCCTTTTCGAGCCGCTCAAACTCGCTCATACTGATCATTACGGCTTCAAATTTGTTATTTTTGACGATCAGGGCTTTTTTGATCTCTTGATTTTTGATCTTGTTTAAAACGGTGCTGAAGTTGCGCACGATCTCGGTAGCGGTGTAAATTTCGTCTTGATTTATCATAACTCGACCTTTTGAGGTAAAATTTTACGCAAAATTTAGCGTAAAATTTTAAACGATTGGCTATTTATTAGCGGTGATTTTGGTGATCAGCTCGTAGCTTACAGGGATCTGCCTCATCGGCGGCAGCGACGAAGCAAGAGCTGCTAAAACCTCGGAGAAATCATCAAATAGGTAGTTTGCGAGACTACCCGGGTTCGGATTTATCTCGTTTAGATAAATTTCGCCCTCTTTTTCAAAAAAATCGCAGCGAATTAGCGCGCCATCGAATGATCCTGCGTTATAAAGCCGCGTAAAGGCATCTTTCATCTTGCCCTCTAGCAAAGCGCCAGGACGAGCGGGCTCGATCGCGCCACTACGCGAAAAATCCAAATATTTACGATCGAAATTTAAATAGCCCTCTTTTTTTGGCTCTTCGATGTTTGAAAATACGATTTTGCCGTCTATTTTAGCGCCTGCAAGATTGAATTCCTTTACGTTTTCCCAGTATGGCTCTACGATCGCGCTATCGTCCAGCTCAAAAGCCTGATCCAGCGCGTAGCTAAACTCGCTTTCGTTCTTGGCTATCGAAATTCCGATGCTAGAGCCCAAATGAGCGGGCTTAACGATGATCGGAAAATTAAAATTAGGCAGACTAGTACGATTTACGATCTCATACGGCAGGGTTTTTACATTTGCGATTGCGGCTAGGTGCTTGGTTAAAATTTTATTATAACTTAGAACGCTAGCTTCTATGCGAGGGCCTATGTAAGGGATGCCAAAAAACTCAAATAGCGCTGCCATTTTGCCATCCTCGCCGTCGCAGCCATGGATTAGATTGATATATGTGCCGACTTCTAGCATGCTTTTGCTAAACATTCCGCTCTCAAAAAATCCGCCTGCACCGATGCTAAGCTCTTTTGCTTTAGCATAGCCACCTTGTTTAAAATACGCCGCGCGCATATTCTTATCCTCGATGCGGTAAAATTTGCGATTTTTATCGCAAAATATAAACTCCAAGTCCCAGCCTTTTAGGGCATTTTTAACGGCAATTGCCGAGATGATACTTACTTCGTGCTCGTAGCTCTGAGCTCCAAAAACTATGCCAAATTTCATTGCTTTCCTTCAAATTTTATTTTCTACGCTAATTTTTTTAACGCCTCTTTGACAAGATCTGACGTATTCGTGCTGCTGCATCCCGCTAAGATTTGATTGATCTTATCGCGCTTAAATCCAAGGCTTTGTAGCGCGGATGCCGCTTCATTTTTATAAGTCTCGCTAGGACCGAATTCCATTAGCTTCGCATCGCCTAGTTCGGCAATGATCCGTCTAGCGGTCTTTGGGCCGATGCCCGGAACTGAAGTTAGCGTCGCAGCATCCCCCGTAGCTACGCAACGCGCGAAATCCTGCGGAGCGAGCGTCGAACAAACCGCCATCGCCGTGCTTGCACCTACACCGCTAAGCTTGATTAGAGTTTCAAACATCCTTTTTTCACTCTCGTCTAAAAACCCATACAGCAAATCGGCATCCTCGCGCAGAATTTGCACGCATGCAAGCTCGGTCAGCCTGCCCTGCGTGAGCTTCGCGGAGGTATTTAATGACAATGAAAGAGCGTAGCTCACGCCGCTAGCACATTTAATGACGCAAGCAGTGGGCTCCTTGCGCGTGATAATCCCTTCGATCGCCGCTATCATCTAAGAGCCTTTAAAATTTCATTTATACTCTCATTAAGCGCTAAATTTAGAGCATTATAAATGCTTTGCGAGCTAGGATCAGGCACGAAAACGCGCTTAGTGACGATGCCAGATTTTATGCTTTCTAAAGAATTCAAAATTTCATACCCCATCGTGACGGTTGCTTGATCGTTATTGACCTGAAGCGCTACGATACTGGTTTTTAGGCGCAAATCCCGCTCTTTTGGCACGAAGATCGGATTTAGCGAGCAGGTGGAAAATGCCGCATCAAGCAGCGCCTTATATACCATCTCGCTAGGCATCGTGATAAATTTGGCGTCGCTTGCGAACCGCGTTCGGTTTCTAAAATCCACTATTAAAATATCCCGCCTATCGACGAGATCGGTCGCTGTGATGGTGTCGATAAAGATATTTTTGCGCGCACCGCTAGGATTTACGCAGCGCTTTTGATCATAACGCAGCTCGTAGTAAGTGTATGGCTTAGCCTGCTTAGCTAAGCAGCCGCCTAAAAATATCGCCGCCAGCGTCGCAGCAAGCGTAAACTTTATAAAATTTTTCATCTTTATTCCTTTTTATCGTCGCGATCCGCGCCTTTAGAAGTGTCTTTGAAAAAGAAATCGTAAGGATTGTCCTCTAGCCTAAACATCGCACCTTGGAATTCTCTAAGTGATTTTTTGAGCTCGCCAAGAGTGTTTTTTGCCTCCTCAAGCGTAGGATCCAAGATCGCTTTTAGATTGTACTCGCCGCGATCGATACGCTTAGTGATGATACCTGCGGTTTTATCCAGTGAATTCGATAGATTGGCAGCACTCACGGCAAAAGCATTTAGATTATCTAGCAGCGCGTCTAGTTCTTTCTCGCGCTCGTTTAAATTTGCTATGAGAGTATTTACGTTAGCAAGCAGCGCGTCTAGGCTTTGGAATTTTTTCTCATCACTTAGCTCAGCGCTAAATTTATCCATCGAAGATAGAATTCTATCCACTTTATCAGTATTTTGTTTAGACAACAGCCCGTTAATCTTAAAGATCATCTCACTCACGCTATCGGTGATAACTTCGGCTTTGGAACCGATTTTATCAAGAAGCGTTTTATCCAGCGCAATTATCGGCTTTTTATCATTCGGCGGGAAAAGCTTGCCACTTCCTTTCGTGATATTTATAAACGCGATTCCGCTGATTCCTTGAGATTCTACCTTAGCGACGCTATCTTGCGAGATCGGTAGCTTGCTTTTTACCGAAATTTCAATCTCAATAATCGCATTTTCGATATCGGCAAAGTCGATGCTTTTGATGATGCCCGCATTTACGCCGATAAATTTAACTTCGGAATTCTCCTTAATGCCTACGGGAAGCTCTTTTGTGTGGATATAGTAGGAGCGGTAGCTCTCGCCGCGATCAGTCTTTGTAAGCATCCACCACATAAATGCCGTAAGAGCCGCGACGCAGATCATAACAAATGCGCCTACTATCGTGTATGAAGTTCTATTTTCCAATCTTTTCTCCTAATTTCAGAGCGTAAAATTTAAGCCCTGCGATATGCCTTAAAATAGCCATTTGGGCTTAAATTTTAAAACTCAACCTTTTCTCAAATAGTCGCAAAATTTGCAGAATCATCTGAGTTTAAATTTTAAAGCTTAGCGTGCATTTTGAAATTTCAAAATATCGCCGCGCCGTATTTTAGCGTAAAATTTTACCGCCCCGATTTAAATTTAACGCCGCTTGCTCGTTAAAATTTCAAAATTTAAAAGCGCTATCCAATAAATGCGCCCTTAAATACGACCCGCCTAAATTTTAAAATTTCGTTTGAGCCGCTAAGGTCTAAATTTTAAAATTTAAGCCCTGCGGAGCCCGGAATTCCTCGCTAGGTTTAAAATTTAAAATTTTTCCGCTACTATTTTAAAATTTCAGCTCCTACCTATCTAAATTTTACCCGATTTTACCCATCGCGACATGTATTTTGGCTAGATAAATTTCAAAGCTCAATCTCTTTGCCGCATCTTAAATAACTCTTCAAGCGGATTATTCTCCAGGCTTGAAATTTCCTTAATGCTTCCTTCAAAAGCGATTTTTTGATTATCCACGATCAAAAACCGATCCAAAATGTCAAAGATACTATCCACGTCGTGCGTCACCATCACGACCGTGACGCCGAGGCTGTCTCTAAGCTCGCAAACAAGCCTATCAAGGGCTCTGGCGCTGAGCGGATCAAGCCCCGAGTTTGGCTCGTCCAAAAATAAAATTTCAGGGCTCAGAGCTAGCGCGCGAGCCAGCGCCACACGCTTTTTCATACCGCCGCTAAGCTCGTTTGGGCTAAGCGCGGCAGCCTCTTTTTTAAGTCCCACCTTTTGGATCCAAAACATCGATAGCTCATCTATCTCGCGCTCGCTAAATTTAGAGTATTCGCGCAATAACACGCCTACGTTTTCGAGCACGCTCATCGAGCTGTAAAGCGCGCCGAACTGAAACATCACGCCGCATTTTAGGCGGATCTCGTTTTGCTCCGCCTCGCTCGCGCGCCAAATATCGCGCCCGAAAATTTTAATCTCGCCGCTTTGCGGGCGCTTTAAAAATATGAGCGTTTTCATTAACGTCGTTTTACCGCTACCGCTGCCGCCTAAAAAGCCGTAAATTTCGCCCTTTTTGACGCTAAAGCTCACGTTATCGTGCATAACGCGCGATCCGTACGCGGTAGTAACGTCGCGCGCGACGATAATTTTAGCGCTTTCGCCGGATTGCACTTGCTCACTCATAGCCCGATTTCCGAAAACAAAACCGCAAATACCGCGTCGATCGCGATGACCCAAAATATCGCGTTTACGACGCTAATCGTGGTGTATTCGCCGATGCTTTGGGTGTTTCCTTTTACTTCGAAACCCCGCATACAGCCGATGATAGCGATGAATGCCCCGAAAAACGGCGCTTTAATCATACCTACTAAAAAATGCCTAAGCTCTACAGAAGCCTTAAATCTATCCAAATAATCGCTAAAGGCTATGTCTAAATACGCGTCACACACGATCATCTGAGCAAAAATACTTACCGAATCTGCGATAAAAATGACTAGCGGCATGATTAGTACCATCGCGATAATGCGCGGCATCGCAAGAAAATAAAACGGATCAAAGCCCATCGTCCTCATCGCATCGATCTCTTCTGTGATCTTCATCACGCCGATCTGCGCCGTAAAGCTAGAAGCCGAGCGACCCGCGATGACGATAGCAGCGATAAGAGGCGCTACTTCACGAAGCGTCAAAGCACCCATTATATCGATGATATAGATGCTGGCACCAAATTTAGAAAGCATATCCGAGCCTATGTAAGCAAGCACGATGCCGATCAAAAATGCCGTCAATGAGACTATGAAAAGCGCGTCTATACCGCTATCTTTGATGAAATTTACGGTTTCTTTGAAGCGGAATTTCATCGGATGAATTATAAAAGCTGCGAGTTTGGAGAAAAACTCACCCAAAAAGCTTGCAAGGCTTAGCAAGCCTAAAATTCCAAGATGACAATAAAGTCCGATCTGCGCTAAAAAATTTAGCCTACGAGATTCGGGCACGTAGCTAAAATCGATCGTTTTATCATCCATAAAGCTTAGAATTTTGGCGGCTTTGCAGCTATTCTCCACAAGGCTAACGCGCTTGCCAGCAAGGGCGTTTTTGATCATCAGCGCCATGAAGTAGTCTAAATTTGAAATTTCGTTTAAGCTTAGCTCCAGCTCGTTTAAATTTTTTACCGCTTTTTTTAGTGCAAGTAGCTGGGAGCGCGAGCTTTTGTAGTTCCACTGCCCGCGTAGCGATAAGGTATTTTTCCCACCCGAGCTTTCGAGCGAAAAGGCTAAATTCTGCAAAAATTTCTCTCCAAAATCAAAAAATAGGGGAAATTATAATATAATCAACCTTGGCATTTTATAAAATTTAATGGGGATTTATGCTCAGAGGCTTTTTCACAAATAGCGTAGGCACGCTGGTTTCGCGGGTTTTGGGTTTCGTGCGCGACCTGCTTACCGCATCGGTTTTGGGCGCGGGGATTTACAGCGATCTGTTTTTCGTAGCGTTTAAACTGCCCAATCTTTTCCGCAGACTCTTCGGCGAGGGAGCCTTTACGCAGGCGTTTTTACCGAGCTTTACCGCCGCGCGCAAAAAAGGAATTTTCGCCGCAGCGGTGCTTATTAAATTTAGCATTTTTATCGCGCTTTTAACGGCGCTCGTGCTGCTTGCCGCACCCGTTTTTACTAAAGTTTTGGCATACGGATTTAGCGCCGAGCAGATCGGTCTTGCGGTGCCATACGTGCGGATAAATTTTTTCTATCTCACGTTTATCTTCGTCGTTACGCTCTTTGCCTCGCTGCTTCAGTATCGCGATCACTTCGCTACGACGGCGTTTTCGACCGCGCTTTTAAATTTAGCGATGATCGCGGCGCTTCTGCTGGCTCGCGGCAAGGACGGCGCCACGGCGGTGCTCTATCTTAGCTTCGGCGTCGTAGCGGGCGGACTTTTGCAGCTAGCGGTGCATGTTTATGCGTTGAAATTTACCGGCATGCTGCGCGTCTTAGCCGGCGGCTTTGCGCGGCTTGCGCGAGGCGATAAGCCGCAGACGCAGGGCTTTTATAAAAATTTTTTCGCGGGCGTGCTCGGTGCGTCGGCACTTCAGCTAAGCTCGTTTATAGATACCTTTTTTGCGAGCTTCCTTGCTAGCGGCAGTATCAGCTATCTATACTACGCCAACCGCATATTTCAGCTGCCGCTCGCGCTTTTTGCGATTGCGCTTAGCACGGCGATCTTTCCGCGCATGAGCAAATTCGTAAAAGCTCACGACGACGCGCAAGCTCTGGCGCTTGTCGAGCGCGGATTTTACTTCCTTTTGGCGCTACTCGGGCTCTCTGCGATAGGCGGCGTGATGCTGCGAAACGAGATCACGCAGCTGCTGTTTGAGCGCGGAGAATTTACCCGCCAAAATTCCATCGAATGCGCCGCAGTTCTCGGCGCGTATATGGTGGGGCTCGTGCCGTTCGGGCTGTCTAGGATTTTTTCGCACTGGCTGTATGCGAATATGAAGCAGAAGCTAAGCGCGAAAATTTCGATCTGGTGCGTCTTTATAAACGTCGCTTTATGCGCGCTGTTTTTTAAACCCTTTGGAGCCGTGGGGCTTGCGTTTGCAAGCACGATAACGGGAGCGTTTCTGCTCGGCTTTAATCTCTATTTTTTTGGATTTAATAACTTTTTGGCTATAATCCGCGCAAAAAAAATTATTGCGATCGCAGCGCTTTGTGCGGGCGAAGCGGCGATTTTATACATTTTAAAAGGCTTGTATTATGGTAATTTATGATAGTTTGAGCAAAAAGAAGCTCCCTTTTAAGCCCATTAGCGAGGGGCTGGCGCGCATTTACGCCTGCGGTCCGACAGTTTATGACGACGCGCATCTGGGGCATGCAAAAAGCGCCGTGAGCTTCGATCTGCTGCGCCGCGTACTGCAAGCGGAGGGCTATGAGGTAAAATTTGCGCGAAATTTCACCGATATAGACGATAAAATTTTAAAAAAGATGGCAGAAACCGGCAAGAGCCTAGAGGAGATCACGGAGCTTTATACCCGCAGATATTTGCAGGATATGAGCGCGCTAAACGTCGCGGACGCGAGCATTTCGCCCAAAGCGACCGAAAATATCGCCGCGATCTGCGAGCTCATATCCTCGCTTCTTCAAAAAGGCTTTGCCTACGAGATCGCCGGTGACGGCATCTACTTCGACACGCGCAAGGACGGGGATTATCTAAGCCTTAGCGGCAAAAAAGAGGGCGCCGGCAAAAACATCGCCCGCGTCGCCTCAAACGATGCCAAGCACGACGAGAAGGACTTCGTGCTGTGGAAATTTGACGAGAATTGGTTTGATAGCCCGTTTGGTAAAGGGCGCCCCGGTTGGCACAGCGAGTGCGTCGCGATGATTTTGGCGCATCTTGATAGCGGCGATCCGAAATTTTGCATAGACATTCACGCAGGCGGCGCCGATCTGCTCTTCCCGCATCACGAAAACGAAGCCGCGCAGTGCCGCTGCGCCCGCCATAGAGCGCTAAGCAAATACTGGCTTCACAATGGCTTCGTGCAAGTAAATAACGAAAAGATGAGCAAGAGCCTGGGCAACTCGTTTTTCGTAAAAGACGCCCTAAAAATCGCACCGGGCGAGGCGCTGAGATTTTATCTCTTAAGCTCGCATTACAGGGCAAATTTTAATTATTCGGTGACCGATCTGCTTGCGAGCAAAAAGAGGCTAGATAAAATTTACCGCCTTAAAAAGCGCGT
>NZ_CALKTS010000197.1 GCF_937997595.1 uncultured Campylobacter sp.
TAGATACGCCGCGAGCTGTCCGTATGCGATGCCGCTGTCGTTGCAAGGAACGGCGCAATTTAGATGAAATTTGATGCCCCGCGCGCGCAGCTTTGCGCACGTAAGATTTAGAAGCGTCGCGTTTTGAAAGACCCCGCCGCTTAGCGCGACCTCGAGCCCAAAGCCCTCCGCAAACTCCGCGATGAAATTTGCCAGGCCGTTGATAAATTTCGTCGCGGCCAAGCGCGGCTCATCGCGCAAAGCCTGCAAAAACGCCTCTTTGTAATCGATCACATAGCATTCGCCGCCAAGGCTCCACGGTGCCTCGCCATCTGAGGAATTTGCCGCGGCGTTTGATATGGAATTCGCCGTAGAATTCGCTGTGTTTATTGATAAATCATAATTTATCTCGCCCGCGGAATTTAAACTACGAGCGTTTGTCGAATTCGGCGCGTATATAAAATTTTGCTCGGTATCGCCGATTGTGGAATTTGCCGCGGAATTTTCCGCGTCGCTAGCCGAGCCGCAAACGTTCGCGGCGTTCGTGGCTCCAAATCTTTCACCGCTATTAGAATTCGTCGCGCGGCTATCGCGATTTATCGAGCCGCTAAAATTTTCCGCTATTCGCACCGCGGCATCGATAGAATTTCCTCTGCAGACGCCGCCTTTATCCTCGCGTTCTGCACTGCGGATAGGATTTTTCGCCGCGCCAAATTTCTCGGGCATGCGCACCGCAGAGTCTATAGAGCTTTTTATCTCGTCAAAAATCCCCGCTTCGCTTGCCGCGCCCGCCTTTTTTAGCGCGAATTTATAGCTCTGCTCGCAGCCGTCGATATATAGGTTCTCAAGTCGCATGCCCGCTTCGCCGTCAAAGCTGACGGCTCGCAAGTCGCAAATGACCGCAGCAAACGCGTCGAATAGCCGCCCTAACGAGCTTGAGCGGACGGAACGCGGCGCGATTTTTTCTAAATTTGCGACTTCGCTTGCATTAAATTTTGCCAAAAACTCGCACGCAGCGTCCTTTGTATTAAATTTAAATATGAGCGCGAGCGCAAGCTTGTAGATGTTTTTGATAGCATTCTCGCCGCCGATAAGCGCGATCTCGTCGAATTTTGCGACGCGATGGTAGC
>NZ_CALKTS010000198.1 GCF_937997595.1 uncultured Campylobacter sp.
CGCTTGCAGTTTTAGGCGCGGCTCGGTCGTTGTTTTGCTTGATGGCGAGTTTGATATGGCGCCTATTTTACGCCGTTGCGCCGAGATAAGCATAGACGAAACGCCAAATATGGGCAACAGCCCAGCGGCGACCAAGCTTGCCAAGCGCGCGATGAGCGAGGGGCGGATCGCCGTGCTTTTTAGCGCGTCAAACGGGATAGAGTGGATGGATATCTACGCTCCTGAGGCGGTGCGGGATAAAATTTTAAAACTTGCGGATGAGACAAACGGGGATGAAATTTAAAATTTAAAAGCCGAGCTCTGCGCTAAATTTCACGCTGGATGGCATTATGCGCCCCTGTGCGCGCAGACAAAAACAGAGGTCGCGAAAATAGATTTCGCACCTATCGCCCTCTACGCCTTGACAAAAGATAAAACAAAATGATCGCCGCCAAAACCGCCGCGATTGCGGCGTAAATTTTACCCATGCCGCCGTAGCTTTTGGAGCTGTCGCTTAAATACAGATTTATTACCGCGCCGTTACCCGTTGAAATTTCAAGCTTCGCGCCCTTTGCGCCGTTTAGCTTTACGCGCAGCATATTTGCCGCGGGGCTTGAAATTTCGGGCTTATCCATAAAGGAGTAGCTGGTTTTGTAGCTTTTCATCACGTCGTTGCAGTCTTTCGGGGTTACGAATATATCGTAAAACGCGCCGTTTTTCACGCTCAGATTTTCTCCGCCTTGCACGACGAAGTATCTAAATTTAGGCGCCTGTGTGATAAACTCCCACCGCAGCGTCTTTTGCTTCCCGCCCTGCTCGTAATTAAACTCCGCGCCGTATTTGGTGTCAAATTTAAAAACCTCTCTGCTGAAAAGCACGAACTGCCTATCGCTTAAAATGGCGTTAGGATCGGAGTTTTTGTCTAAAATTTTAACGTTTTGAAGCTCCCTGCCGCCTTCGTAAATTTTAAAACTTTTCATCGCTACGGGCGGCCCCTCGGCATTAAATTCCACGCTTACGGGGTTTGCAGTGATTTTGCACCCCGGCATGGGATCTGGAATTTCGTTGCTGAAAAATGCAAGCGCGGGCTCGTCGTTCGGGTAATAGACGTAAGGACGCGAGTTTAGCGCTGTGGCGCTTTTGAACTTATCCTCCCTCATCCGTAGCGTTTCATTTTTACACATCCCCAGTAGAAATTTGCCGCTTCCTTCGTCGTTTAAATTTTGCGAGCAAAAGGCGTTGAGGCGCGAATTTCCCATCTCAAAAACGTAGCTGCTTTTTTTGCCGTGCTCAAAATAGCCGATGCCGATCTCATCCGAGGCAAAATCCAAAAATGCAAATCTATGGTAAATCGCGCTGAGTAACCCATCGATCGCGCTTTTTAGATCGCTTGAATTATAGGATAAATTTTCCCTCACGACGGCATTATAGCCTGCGTAAAAAGCGCGCTTTGACGGATTTTCGCCCGTAAAGCCCTGCTTGCCAGGGGCTTCGTCGTGCGACATCGCCTCGTTTGCGACGACATATTTTGCGTGATTAAGCGCAGAGATATTTAAAATTTCATTCTGCGAAAGCTGATTTAGCCCCGATTTTGCGCGCACATTGTTGATGTAGCTTAGTGGATCGTCGTAAAAGGAAAAGCCGCTCATCGCAACGAGCGGCTGTTTTAAATTTGAGGGGGTGTTTTCGCATGCGGCAAAAAGCGCGCAAATCGCCCCGAGACCCAGAAGCCTAAGCCGCAGGGCCCGCTTTAGCAAACTCGACCCCCTCTTTTACGTCCTCGTAGCGTTTAAAATTCTCTTCAAACATCTTTGCAAGCTTATCGCGCGTGATCTTATATTCCGCCGGGTGCGTCCATGTATTGATCGGATTTAGCAGCTTCGTCTCGACGCCTGCGAGTTCTTTTGGGATCGCTAGGTTAAATTTCTCGAAATTTTCAAATTCGCACTTTTTGATGCTACCGTCAAGGATCGCGTTTATGCACGCGCGCGTGGCTTTTATGCTCATTCGCTTGCCCACGCCGTACGCGCCGCCGCTCCAGCCGGTGTTTACGAGATAGACGCTAACATTGTGCTTGTCGATCTTTTCGCCCAGAAGCTTAGCATAAACGGTCGGATGCAGCGGCATAAACGGCTCGCCAAAGCACGCGCTAAATGTCGCCACCGGCTCGGTGATGCCGCGCTCGGTGCCCGCGACTTTTGCCGTATAGCCGCTTAGGAAATAATACATCGCCTGCTCTTTAGTAAGCTTTGCGACCGGCGGCAAAACGCCGAATGCGTCGGCTGTTAGGAAGATGATATTTTTCGGATGGCCGCCCGCAGAGCTTGGCTCGTAGTTGTCGATGTGATAGATCGGGTAGCTAACGCGGGTGTTTTCGGTCTTGCTGCCGTCTTTGTAGTCCACGACGCCAGCCTCGTCCGCAACCACGTTTTCAAGCAATGCGTCGCGCTTGATCGCGGCGTAAATTTCAGGCTCGCTGCTCGGGTCTAAATTTATGCACTTCGCGTAGCAGCCGCCCTCAAAGTTAAATATCCCCTCATCGTCCCAGCCGTGCTCGTCGTCGCCGATCAGCTTGCGATTTGGATCGGTCGAGAGCGTCGTTTTGCCCGTGCCGCTTAGACCGAAAAATAGCGCCGTGTCGCCATCCTTACCCACGTTTGCCGAGCAGTGCATCGACATCTTGCCCGCAAGCGGCAACCAGTAGTTCATCATCGAAAAAATTCCCTTTTTCATCTCGCCGCCGTACCACGTGCCGCCGATAACCGCGACATTTTCCTCGACGTTAAAGATAACGAAAACGTCGGAATGCAGCCCGTCGCTCGCGTAATCTTCGTTTTTGCATTTGCACGCGTTGTAAACGACAAAATCAGGATGAAATTCCGCTAGCTCGCTCTTGCTTGGGCGGATGAACATATTTTTTACAAAATGCGCCTGCCACGCGACTTCGGTTACGAAACGCACGTTTTTGCGGCTGGATTTGCTAGCGCCGCAAAATGCGTCTTGGATAAAAATTTCCTTGCCGCTTAGCTGGGCTTTGGCTTTGGCTAAAAGCTTATCGAAAAGCTCTTTTGAGATAGGCTGATTTACCTTGCCCCAGGCGATGTATTTTTGGCTCGGATCTTGTTTTACGAAGTACTTATCCTTGGGGCTGCGACCCGTAAAGATGCCCGTATCGACCATAAAGGTGCCGTTGCTTGATACGTGCCCCTCGCCTCTTGCCTTTTCAAGCTCAAAAAGCTCGTCGTAGCTTAGGTTGTGATTGATTTTTTTGATATTTTTAAGACCTAGTTTATCCAGATCGTTCGGAGTTGTCATTTTGCATCCTTTTTAAATTAAATTTTGATAAAAGATTGCGCTATTATAGCTTAAAATTTAGGTGAGCTCGCTTAAGCACCGAGGATGGTCGCCATGAAATTTAGGCGGAAGCGCCCGCCTAAATTTTAGAGCTTATCTTAAAATCGCGAGCACCTGATCGGCATCGACCGTATCGCCTTGAGCGACTAAAATTTTATCGATTACACCGTCACGTGGGCTTTCGATATTTATCTCCATCTTCATCGCTTCAAGTACGATTATCGTCTGCCCCGCCTTAACAGCGTCGCCTTCCTTTATTAAAATTTTAAATACGTTGCTAGGAAGCGTCGCTTTTATATCGTTATCGTCCGTACCACCTCGCGCGTTAGCAGTGGGCTGCTCGCCGGCGGAGCGTTGCGACTGCGGCTTTGCAGGCGCTGAGGTATCGAAGCTGATGTCGTATCGATCGCCGTTTACGAGCACATTTTGTCCAGCAAATTCTACGTTGTAAATTTTGCCGTTAATTTTAACGTCAAATTTGCCGTTTTTAGAAATACCGCTTTGATGACTTGCGGCAGGTGCTACGTCCTCTTTTTTGCGGATCATCACCTTGCCCTCGCCTTTTAAAAACGCGATACCCTTTTCTTTGCACGCAAGCGCGATAAATACGTTCTCCTCGCTAGGCTCGATGCCCTGCTCGCGTAGAATCTTCTGCGCATACGCGACGCTCTTGCTCTCGTCGGCATCGGCGATATCTACGGCATGTTTGGTCGTAGGCTGTAGTCCCAGCTGCTCCGCCGCCATCTTAATCACGCCTTCATCCGGCTTAACGGGCGTTTTGCCGAAATAGCCTAACACCATCTTGCCGTAGCCTTCGGCGATCTTTTTCCACGGGCCGAACATTACGTTGTTAAACGCCTGCTGGAAATAAAACTGGCTAACCGGCGTTACGCTCGTGCCGAAACCGCCCTTTTCGACGACCTCGCGCATGGCCTTGATGACGGCCGGGAATTTGTCTAAAATTTTATTATCGCGCATCATCTGAGTGTTTGCAGTAAGCGCGCCTCCCGGCATAGGCGAAAACGGAATGAGCGGGCTTACCTGCGTAGCCTCTGGCGGCATGAAGTAATCCTTCAAGCACTCGCCCAAAACCTCTTCGTATTTTAAAATTTTCTCTGCATCCAGTCCCAGGTCGAAATTTTGCCCCTTCGTCGCGTGCAGCAGCGTGAGGATGTCCGGCTGGCTGGTGCCGCCGCTTACGGGATGCGCGGCAAGATCGATGCCGTCTACGCCCGCAACGAGCGCAGCCTGATAGCATGCAACGCTAACTCCCGCCGTCTCGTGTGTGTGCAGGCGGATATGCACGCCGTCGCCTAAAATTTTACGCGCGCGCTTGATCGTCTCATAGACCTTCTGCGGGCTGCTGGTACCGCTTGCGTCTTTGAAGCAGACGCTGTCGAACGGAATCTGCGCGTCTAAAATTTGACGCAAAATTCTCTCATAAAACGCTGCGTCGTGCGCACCGCTGCATCCCGGCGGCAGATCCATCATCGTAACCACAACTTCGTGTTTAAGACCGTGACGATGTATGCACTCGCCGCTAAATTTTAAATTTTCCACGTCGTTTAGCGCGTCGAAATTTCTAATCGTCGTCGTGCCGTGCTTGGCAAAAAGCTTGGCGTGCAGATCGATGATCTCGCGGCTGCCGGTATCGAGCGTGACGGTATTGACGCCGCGGCTAAGGGTTTGCAGGTTCGCCCCCTCGCCCACGATGCTTCTAAATTTATCCATCATCTCAAACGCGTCTTCGTTTAGGTAAAAATACAAGCTCTGAAACCGCGCGCCGCCGCCGAACTCAAAGTGCGTGATGCCCGCGTCCTTCGCCGCGCTAACGGCAGGCAAAAAGTCCGCCATCGCCACGCGCGCGCCGAAAACAGACTGAAATCCGTCGCGAAAGGTCGTATCCATAACGTCGATAAGCTTTTTAGCCATTTTTAGCTCCTAGGTTAAATTTAGCGTGAATTTTAATATTTCTAGCCTAAAAAAGCTTTTAAACCAAAAACCCCCGGAAAGATTGCGAGTGTTAATAGCACTAGAATTTGCAATAAGATAAAAGGTAGCACGCCCTTATAAATGTCCGTGGTGTGGATTTGCGGAGGCGTCACACCCTTTAAGAAAAATATCGAAAATCCAAATGGCGGCGTCATAAACGACGTTTGTAAATTTACAGCGATTAAGATCGCAAACCACACGGGATTGATATGCAAAGACTCTACTATCGGCAAAAGTATCGGCAAAATGATATATGAAATTTCGACATAATCGAGAAAAAATCCAAGCACTATGATAACTACCATCGTAAGCGCGATAAATCCCCATGCTTGACCGGGCAGATTCTCCATAAAATTTTTTACGACCTCATCTCCGCCCGTGTAAGAAAAAATCATCGAAAATGCCGTGGCGCCCATCAAAATCATAAAAACCATGCCCGAAATTTTAGCGGTATTTTTTAGCGCGTCATAGATCAGCCTAAATGAAAAAGTGCGGTATAAAACAGCTAGTGCTATCGCACCCAAGCAGCCTACCGACGAGCTCTCCGTAGGTGTAGCTATGCCCGCAAAAATAGATCCCAGGACGAGCAAAATCAGCACGAGCACCGGCACGACGTTTTTAAGCGCGATAAAAATTTGCTTTGATTTGCTAAGCCCCTCTATCGGCGGAACAGGCGGTGCATAATCTTTACAAATATATGAAATAATCGCAATATAAATCACGTAAAAACCCACTAACACGAGCCCCGGAATAACTGCTGCAGAGAAAAGATCACCCACAGAGACCGAAAGTATATCGCCTAAAATAATCAGCACGATAGAAGGCGGAATAATCTGCCCAAGCGTGCCCGCAGCAGCGATAGTGCCGGTAGCTAGAGGCTTATCGTAGCCGTATTTCATCATCACGGGCAAGCTGATGACGCCCATAGCGATGACAGTCGCGCCCACTATGCCCGTCGTAGCCGCAAGTAGCGCGCCCACCAAAACGGTGCTGATCGCCACGCCGCCTCGTACGCCGCCGAATAAAAATGCCATCGATTCTAATAAACGCTCCGCAAGGCGAGTCTTTTGCAAAATCATACCCATCAAAATAAAAAGCGGCACCGAAATTAGCAGCTGATTTTCCATAATCGAGTAAATTCTATTAGGCATCAGTGAAAAAAACTGCCTACTCATATCCTCGAAAGCTTCGGTTAAAATTTCAAAGCCCTGCGCGTAATCCCACGCCTCACTAAGTCCGTAGATAAAGCCGAAAATCACAGCCACGGCGCCGAACGTAAACGCAACGGGAAAACCCAGTAAAAGCATAAAAAGCGCTGCCGCAAACATCACTATGCCTATCATAGCTCGCCACCTTTTATCTCGCCTTGGTAAAATTCTGACCAAGCGCGAAAAGTGTGAAATTTATAGAATTTTAAATTTAAGCTCATTTTGCCCTCACACACTCTGTGCGCCCGAAGAATTCCCACTAAGAAATTCCGAGCCCTTGTTTTCCCTAACATCAAGCAGGGCATTAATATTTTTAATCAAAAATCCAAATGCGTAGATAAATAAAAACGCGTAGCTAAGCGTGATTGCGGACTTGATGATCCAAAGATGCTGCATACCGCCGGGATTGGCACTGGCCTCATGGCTCGTATAAGCCTCGCTCACATAATCGATCGAAAAAAACGCCACGAGCGCCACGAAAGGCAAAATGAAGAATATCGTACCTAAGATATTTATGAGCGCTTTTGCAGTGGAGCTAAATTTTTCGTAAAAAATATCCACGCGAACGTGGGCATTTTCTTTGAGCGCGTAGGTCACACCGAATAAAAACATCGCCGAATATAGCCACCACGTAAGTTCTTGCATAGCGACGGAATTTGCGGCTGGAAAAAGATAACGCGCCACAACATTGTAAAAAACGACTATAACTAAAAGCGCCAAAAATACGATACTTAATACGCCTAAGATGTTTGCGAACACATCAAAAGCTCTTTCTAATCTGCGTAAAAAACCCTTCAAAATTTTACCCTTTGCTTGAAATTTTTGCTATGAAAGCTGGGATTTTAGCAAAAATATCTGCAATTTATTATAAAATTATGCGCGGAAAGGATTTTTATGATTTTAAAATTTCAAAACAGATACTCTAAAAGATTTCTCGCCTTTTGCGCTATTTGGGCGCTTTTTTGGCTAGCATTTTCATATTTTTTCTTGCAAAAATTCCTTTTTATCTATCCGGAAAGCTTTAGCATTCACGTGAGATTCGCACTTTGCGCCATAGCGCTAGGAGCGGCGATTTTAGCAGTTTGCGGCAAGAGCGTTTACGGCGCGGTTTGCGGATATGCGGTATGGTTTTACGGCGCGGCGCTAGGATTTGCCTCATCGCTAAATTTAGCTAAAATTCACACGGTACTGCGAGGGAGCGGAGATATGAGCGGGATGAGCGGCTGCGGTGGAGCGGTGAGATTTTTAAATTTTGACATAAGCGCAGTGCCGATTTTTAAGCCGTTTAACAGCTGCGCATTCGACATACCGGCGGTGCCGACCGATACAGCGCTAGAGGGACTGCAAGCTAAACTGACGGCGCTTTATAGCGGAGGCTGGTATCTGTTCCCGGCAAGCAAAAGCGTAGATCTGGCGCAATTTTGGAGCTTTATCTTTATATTTTTCGCAATTATTTGGATGATTGGAATTTTTCTTGGATTTTTAAATAAAAAGGCGCGGAGATAGCCTCTGCGCCAAAGAAGCTACTGAACAATTACTAATGCATCTGAACTATAAAGGTTGCTTATAGTTTTTAGATTTGCCGAATCCCAAACTGTAGCGCACAAACCATTGTATTCTTTTTTTAAGGTAATTTGCGATGCATTGTTATATTTATAAGTAGCACAAACGGAGCCTTTGGCTTTAATAGGAATTGCTACATTTGTCATGCTAGGAATATCTGAACTATACTGACCTTGTGAAGTATAGTAGCCTATTATATCGCTTAAAGATGTAACGATGTTTTGAGATGCTCTAACGACCTCTGCATCATCGCGCGTAGCTGCTAGTTTTGGAATGGCAACTGCCGCCAAAACACCTAAAATCACGATCACGAAAATTAATTCGATCATAGTAAAGCCCTTCATGTTTTTATCCTTTGATAAAAAATTTTTGGACTTATATTATAAGACGTTTACTATAAATTTAGCTTAAAAATTCTTTGCGAATTCCAATATTTCAGATAAATTTTTTACCGCATTCGCACCTACCGCCACATAATGATTATTTATCAGGCTTTTTCCGTTATAAAGAGGCGCCTTCATCGTCTTGAGATCCACTACCGCTCCGCCGCTTTGATGCAGCAAAAAATCCCCAGCGGCGATGTCCCAAAGCGAGCAGTCGCTAAATCTCGCATACGCGCTGGCGCCTCCCTCGGCTAAGATGCAAAATTTTATCGCAGAGCCTTTGCGCACGAGCTGCATTCCAAATTTTTGCGCGAATTGC
>NZ_CALKTS010000199.1 GCF_937997595.1 uncultured Campylobacter sp.
CTCAGCCGCCGCCTACGAACTCGACGATCTCATATTTTTTGCCGCTTGAGATCTGCGTGCGCTCCCACGTCTCTTTTTTTAAAATTTCGCCGTCGCGCTCGAGCGCTACTAGGCGTAGATCGTGTCCGCGCCGGCGCAAAAACTCGCTCACGCTCATATCCTGCGCCAGTTGCAGCGGCTCGCCGTTTACGCAGATCTCAATCATCGCTCGCTCCCAAGCTCTCGCGATACTCCTCATAAGTGCCCCTAAAATCGACGATTTCGCCGTCTCCTTTGAGGTGCAAAATTCTATTTGCGAACGCGTCGATGAGCTCGCGGTCATGGCTCACGCAGATCGCGCATCCCGTGAAGTTATACAGCGCTTCACCGAGCGCGATGATCGCCTCAAGATCGAGGTGGTTGTTGGGCTCATCGAGCACCAGCAGGTTCGGGCGTTGCAGCATTAGCTTGCTTAGCATCACGCGGTGTTTCTCGCCGCCGCTTAGGCTGCCCACGCTTTTCTCCTGCTCCGCGCCGCTAAAAAGCATACGTCCAAGGCATTTGCGAATTTCATCAAGATCCCTATTTTGCGGGCTTTGTAGATATTCGTAGAGCTTGAGCTCGCCTGAAATTTTATTATTCGTATCCTGCGCGAAGTACCCAGGCTCGATCGTGGCGCCCATGTGCACCTTACCGCGCTGCGGCGCGAGCTCGCTCATGATGATCTTGCAAAGCGTGCTTTTGCCCACGCCGTTTCGACCGATGATGCCGATCTTATCGCCGTGAGCGAGCTTGAGGTTGAAATTTTTCAGAATTTCAATCTCGCCGAAGCTCATATCCACGCCGCTTAGCTCTAAAATTTCATTACCGATCTCGCGGGCGGGCTTGAATAAAATGCTAGGCTCTCTGCGCGAAGAGGTCGCAAGCTCGCTAAGATCGAGTTTATCGAGCTGTTTTTGACGGCTCGTTGCCTGCTTTGCCTTGCTTGCGTTGGCGCTAAAGCGAGCGATAAATTTTTCAAGCTCCGCCTTTTCTTTGAGCTTTTTCTCGCGCTCAAACTGCGCCTGCTTGGCGATGAGATTGGACGCTATGAACCAGTCGTCGTAATTGCCGCTAAATTCGCGCACCCGCCTAAAATCCACGTCGAGGATGTCCGTGCAGACGCGGTTTAAAAAGTGGCGGTCGTGGCTGATGACTACGAGCGTGCCCGCGTGGCGATTTAGCTCAAACTCGAGCCACGAAATGGCGTCGATATCGAGGTTGTTCGTAGGCTCGTCCAAAAACAGCACGTCGGGGCGCGGGAAGAGCACCTGCGCGAGAAGAACCTTAAATTTATCGCTCGTCTCGATCTCGCTCATCTTTTTATCGAAATCATTCAGCCCCAGCGAGCTTAAAATTTTCTCGATCCGCGTTTCGTATTCGTAAGCGGGATCCTCCTCGGCGCAGATCATCTCAAGCTCGCCGAGGCGCTCGTTTATCTCGTCGTTAAACTCGCTCGCTTCGTAAAGCTGCGTCTTTTCGCGCACGGCGTCATAAAGGCGCTTGTTGCCGTAGAGTACTGCGTCTTTGACGCTGAAGCTTTCAAAAGCGAACTGATCCTGCCCCAAAACGCCGATTTTAAGCCCGCTTTGGATCAAAATTTCGCCGCTGCTTGCTTCGATCTGCCCGCTTAAAATTTTAAGCAGCGTCGATTTTCCCGCGCCGTTTGCGCCGATGAGACCGTAGCGCCTGCCCTTATCGAGGCTCAAATTTACGTTTTCAAAAAGCAGCTGTTTGCCGAAGCGCATCGTAAGATCTTTGATTTCAACCATATTTTTCCTTTTAAATTTCTCTTTGCGTTGCCTTACGCGCGGGCTTCTGCCGGGTTTTGCGCGCAAATTTCATCTCGCGGTTTATTGCATCTTTTGCGCCGCGGCAAACCGCGATAAATTTCTCCTATTGTAGCTTAAAATTCTGAAATTTCGCCGAAGGGGTGCGCGAGAAAGCGAGAGCCAGCGCGATTAAATTTAAACCGCTAGAGCAATTTAAATTTTAGCCGCTGTAGTCGCTATCGCGAGTGATGATGAGCGTGTAGTTCGGATACGCGGCGCGTACCTGCTTGCAGACCGCGCGAAACGTCGCCTCCATATCGGGCGCTGCGAAATCGACGATAACGTCGAAGCTGATCGAGTGTTTTGGCTCGTCGAGATAAAATCCATGTATCTGCGAAACGAACTTATGCGAAAACGCCATCTGCTTGATATGCTCGTAGATCTCGGCGGCGCGCGGATCGTTCCTGTTAAACGCGTAAATTCCTACGGTATCCAGGATGATATTAAATTTCGCAAAAATGGCGTTTTGGATGCGGCGCGTAAGAGCGTCGATCTGCGCTGCGGTCGTGTCCTCTGCGACTTCGATGTGGATGCTGCCGACCATCTTATCGGGCCCATAGTCATGAAACATCAGATCATACGCGCCGATGACGCCCTCAAAGCCGCGCACGACGTCGTAAATTTCATTCGTCAGCTCCAGGCTCGGGCGCGAACCCAAAAGCTTGCTGATCGTATCGCGCAGAATTTCATACGCCGTTTTGATTAAAAGCGCCGAAATTATCGCGCCCAGATATGCTTCCAAGCTCAGTCCGAAAATAAGCGAAATCAAAGCCGCTACGAGAGTGGCTAGCGATACGAGCGCGTCGTATTTGGCGTCCACGCCGCTTGCGATGAGCGAGTCGGAATTTACGCGCTCGCCCGTCTTTTGCGTATAGAGCCCCAGGCTAAATTTCGCCGCGACCGCCACTGCGATGATGGCGAGCGAAACCGCATTATAATTCGCCGTTTGCGGATGGATGATCTTTTTGATCGATTCAACGAGCGAGACGCCGCCGGTGTAGAGGATGATGACGGCGATTACGATCGCGCTTAGATACTCGATCCTGCCGTGTCCGAAAGGGTGCGCGCGATCGGGCTGCTTGCTAGCAAGATGCACGCCCACGATCGTAATGACGGATGAAAGTGCGTCGCTTAGGTTGTTTACGGCATCAAGCACGATCGCGATCGAGCCCGAAATCAGCCCCACGACGCCCTTAAATGCCGCTAAAATTACATTTGAAATGATACCGATCGCACCGGTGCGAATGATGATTTTATCTCTGCTATACGCCGCTTGAGGCACTTCCATTATCTCTCCTTTGAAATTTTACTCTAAGCCGCAATCGCTGCGCGTGTAGGTCAGATCGGCGATTTTTTCGCCGCTTTGCAGAAATTCTCGCACGCCTATGCGTTTTAGACCGACCGCTTTCATCGTCGCGCAAACGTCCTTTTGCCTATCGGCGCGCAAAACTCTCTCAAAATTTTGCTTTATTTTAGGATCTACTTTATCCCAAATTTCATTTTTTAGAATCGTGGGAATTACAAATTTATCGCCCTCGCATGTAGGCGCGCCCAACTTTATATCTTCAGTCTCTGGGTGGCTGCGCCCATTTACGGCATCCGCCAAAACCTTGCAGCGCTCGGCATCTCCCGCAAGCGCTGCGCTGCAGATAAATACGCCAAACAGGGCGAATATAAATTTTTTCATTTTCATCTCCTTATTTTTATTTGAAATTTATCATATTAAAATTTTAAATTCAATCTATTTTTGAAATTTAAAGACCTATTTGCGCGCCGCAAATCCGCGAACCGCCAAAATTACTTACGTTAAAATAGCGGCGTAAATTCCATAAATCACCGCTAGAAATTTTCTAAATCGCGGCAAAAATTCTTTAAATTCCGCGCAAAATTCTATGAGTAGAAATTTTGCGACGGATCGCATGCGCTCGCTCAAAGCGGCGTGCGGCGAGATCGTCCGTATCTTTTTCAAACTCGCCGTTTAAGTTATAGATTTAACACAGCTTTGAAAAGCTCCAGCCAATCCGCGCCCGCCGTTTAAATTTATAAATTTAATGCAGTTCCGC
>NZ_CALKTS010000200.1 GCF_937997595.1 uncultured Campylobacter sp.
GACCGATCTGAACCGCCTGGCGTATTACGGCGATCGCGGAGTTATGCTTTTGATGAGCGATAGTACAAACTCGCACAAAGAGGGGATCACAAAGTCCGAAAGCTCAGTAGGAAAGACCTTTGATACGATATTTTCAAGCTGTAAGGGGCGCGTGATAATGAGCACCTTCAGCTCAAACATCCACCGCGTCTATCAGGCTATCGAGCGCGGCGTCAAATACGGCCGTAAGGTCTGCGTCATCGGACGAAGTATGGAGCGAAATTTATTTACCGCGATGGAGCTTGGCTACGTAAATTTAGACAAAAAGATCTTTGTCGATGCCGATCAGGTCTCCAAATACCCCGATAATGAGGTTTTAATCGTTACTACCGGCTCGCAGGGCGAGACGATGAGCGCGCTGTACCGCATGGCGACGGACGAGCACAAATACATTAAAATCAAATCCACCGATCAGGTAATCATCAGCGCTAAAGCAATCCCCGGCAACGAAAGCAGTGTCTCAACTGTGCTTAACTACCTGCTAAAAAGCGGCGCAAAGGTCGCGTATCAGGACTTCAGCGAGATACACGTAAGCGGGCACGCCTCGATCGAGGAGCAAAAACTCATGCTGCGCCTAATAAAGCCGAAATTTTTCCTACCCGTGCACGGCGAGTATAATCACATCGTAAAGCACAAAGAGACCGCGATGGAGTGCGGCATCGAGGAGAAAAATATCTATCTGATGAACGACGGCGATCAGATGGAGGTTTGCGAAAAATACCTAAAGCGCGTCAAGACCGTCAAGACGGGCAAGGTTTTCATCGACAACCAGATCAACAAGCAGATCTCCGACGAGATCGTCAAACACCGCCAAAATTTAGCCGATGCGGGCGTCGCGGTCATCATCGCGCAGATCGACAAAAACGAAAAGAGGCTCATCCAGACGCGCGTCATCACCTACGGGCTCGTCGCCGATAATCAAACGGCGCACTTTACCAAGGAGATGCAGGGCATCATCGAGCAGTTTTTAGCGAATTTAAAAGATGAAATTCTACTCGATCACTGGGCGCTGGAGGGCAAGATTCGCCAGGCCGTGCGAAAGCATATTTTTAGAAAGATCAAAAAATATCCGACCATTGTGCCGGTGATCTATTTGATGTAAGTGCGGCTAAATTTAGCGAGCAGGGCGGCTTTGATTTGCGGCGGACGAGTGAAATTTTAATGGCGCGGGTGAGCTTTCGGGCGTGAAATTTTGCGACGTAAGTGGGCTTTGCAGCGTTGGAATTTCAAAGCGGCATTAGCAGGTCTTGTAGCGCGAAATTTTAAAGCGGCTAGTAAAATTTTAGCACAGAATTTCGGCGTAAGGCAAAATTTAAAGAATGCCTAGGAAGGCTGCGGCAAGCGGGCAGGACGGCGCGCTATTTTGTAGATTAGAATTTTATGACGCAAATTTCAAAGGTGCGAAATTTCGGCTAGCGCAAATTTAGGCGCGGCGCAAAGAGGTGTAAAATGAAAGTAAATTTTAAAAAGAAGGTTTAATGAGTGAAATTCTAGATACGGC
>NZ_CALKTS010000201.1 GCF_937997595.1 uncultured Campylobacter sp.
GCACAGATAAGCGGCGTGCCCACAGCAGCGAGCGATCAAAATTTACACGGCGAAATTCACAAATGAAATTCCGCGGGCTGTAAATTTAGCGCTAAATTTTTAAAATTCCATGGCAACGCAAATTTTAAAATTCTATGCAGAGCGTATTTAAAATTTTAAGCCGCGAGCTCACGGGGCTAAATTTAGCCGCCAAAAAGTTTGCAAGCCTCTGCAAAAAGAAATTTTATCATGGCGCGACGCCGCAAAAATTTTCAATTGCTTGTATTTTGGCGGCGGGCTTACGCAGCTTACTTTTTCGCGCGAGGTATAAATTTAATATATATATTTTGACCGCTCTAAGACTGCGCCCAAAGCCGCCCCGTATTCCAAGCCGCGTAAATTTTAATCGCCCGCGCCAAGCTACGATTAAATTTAGAACGTAAAGCACGGTCGCAGCGCTGGCTTACGTCAAAACGCCTAAAACTACGACTAAAATTCCAAGCCGCGACCGAATTCCCGCGCAACGAAAGGCGAACTACTCCGCCTTTTTTAGATTATCGGCGAGCAAAAACGCAAGCTCTAGCGCCTGATCTGCGTTTAGGCGCGGATCGCACTGTGTTTCGTAGCGCTGTTTTAGCGTCTCTTGCGTTACGTTAAACGAGCCGCCCGTGCACTCGGTGACGTTTTGACCGGTCATCTCAAGGTGAATGCCGCCCGCGTGCGTGCCCTCCGCAGCGTGGATCTCAAAAAAGCTCTGAACCTCGCTTAAAATTTTAGAAAATTCGCGCGTTTTGTAGCCGTTGGCGGCCTTGACGGTGTTGCCGTGCATCGGATCGATGCTGTACAGGATCGCCCTGCCCTCGCGCTTTAGCTCGCGTAAAATTTGCGGCAGCCGCGCGCCGATCTTATCCGCGCCCATGCGGATGATGACGTTTAGCCTGCCTGCTTCGTTTTGCGGATTGAGCTTGTCGCAAAGGCGCAAAATTTCATCCGCAGTGCCGCTTGGGCCGATCTTGACGCCGAGAGGGTTTTTGATACCGCTTAAAAAATGCACGTGCGCATCGTCCGCGCCGCGCGTGCGCTCGCCGATCCAAAGCATGTGCGCCGAGCAGTCGTACCAATCGCCGCTGGTGCTGTCGATGCGCGTCAGACACTCCTCGTAGTGCAGTAGCAGCGCCTCGTGCGAGGTGTAAAGCACTGTCTCGGCAAGGCTCGGAGAGTTCGCAGCGCTCAGTCCGCACGCCTCCATAAATTTAAGCGTGCGCGAAATTTCATCGCTCAGCTCGTTAAATTTAGCCTCCAGCTCGCCCTTTTTCAAAAAGCCCAAATTCCACTTATGCACCTCGTGCAGGTTCGCAAGACCGCCGCGAGAAAAGGCGCGCAGCAGATTCAGCGTCGAAGCGCTTTGATGATACGCCTCGATCATGCGCGCAGGATCCGGCTTTCGCGCCGCTTCGTTAAACTCAAATCCGTTGATTATGTCGCCGCGGTAGCTAGGCAAACTCACGCCGCCCGCTTCCTCAAAGTCGCTGCTGCGCGGCTTTGCGAACTGCCCTGCGATACGACCTACCTTAACGACGGGGCGTCCCGCTGCAAAGGTAAGAATGATCGCCATCTGAAGCATTACCTTAAACATATCGCGGATATTATTCGCGCTAAAATCATTAAAGCTCTCCGCGCAATCGCCGCCTTGAAGCAGAAACGACTTGCCCTCGCTGGCGCGCGCAAGCTCGGCTTTTAGGTTGCGAACCTCGCCCGCAAAAATTAACGGCGGCAGCTTGTAAAGGCGCTCTTTAGCGGCCTGCACCGCACTTTCATCCTGATAAATCGGCTGCTGTAAAATTTTATAATCTTTCCACGACGTCCTACTCCAGCTCATAGCCCCTCCTTAAATTTCGTAAATCCCGCGATTATACCCAAATAAGCTTTTATTAACCCAAAAAATCTTAAAATAGCGCCTTTAGGCAATTTGGAAGGAATTTTATGGAAGAAAACCGCACTAAAGGGCTAATGCTTGCTCTTGCCACCTTTGTTATGTGGGGCGTTTTTCCGATATTTTTCAAGCTCATAAAGGACGTGGACGCGGTGCAAATTTTAGCGCATCGCGTCGTTTGGTCCTTCCTGCTGCTGCTCGTTTTTCTCTGCTTTACGCACCGCTTAAAAAACGTCGCGCGGCTTCTTAGCACCCCTAAAATCGCTCTCACGCTGCTTTGTACGGGACTACTTATCAGCACGAACTGGGGCATTTATATCTACGCGGTAAATTCCGATCAAATTTTAGCCACGAGCCTCGGATATTTTATAAATCCGCTATTTTCGGTACTTTTGGGCGCTTTGTTTCTGCGCGAGCGGCTAAGCGCGGCGGCGAAATTCTCGCTACTGCTAGCCTTCGCCGCCATCTGCGTGCAAATTTACGCGCTAGGCAGCCTGCCCGTGATCTCGCTCGTGCTGCCGCTTAGCTTTGCATTTTACGGGCTCATACGCAAGAAGGTAAAAGTGCCTAGCTTTGAGGGGCTGTTTTGCGAGACGACGCTGATGCTGCTGCCTGCGCTTGCGTTTCTGATCTACTGCGCGCTGAAAGGAAGCGGCGCCTTCGGCTTTAACGTAAGCGGCGCGCTGCTGTTTGCAAGCGGACTGATTACGATTTTACCGCTACTTACCTTCGCCGTAAGCACGCAGTATCTGCCGCTATCTACGATCGGCTTTATGCAATACATCAGCCCTAGCATGAGCATGCTAATCGCGGTATTTATCTACGGCGAGGAGCTTGAGACTTACAAAATTTTGAGCTTTTCGCTAATTTGGTTCGGGCTCGCGGTCGTGGGCTTGGACGGTTTAAGGAGAAAAAATGGCTAATTTCGCTTTGATGTTCGCAGTCGCCCTTGCGGTGGGCGCGCTCGTGTATTTTCAGGTCCAAAAGGCTTCCGCGCGAGCAGACGCCGCAGATCCCGAGCTTAGCTCGCAAAGATATATGAAATTTTGCGATATTTTAGAGGACAAACTGCGAGATTTAAAGCGGCTTGAACTGCACGACGAAAGCGCTCGCGAGAGCTATCTAGGCGAACTTGAGGCTCTTAGTAAGGAGTTAGTCTATATCAAAACGATGCATCAAAGCAACCTAAATCCCGCCGTGTGGGAGGGCAAGCTATTTGAGTTTCT
>NZ_CALKTS010000202.1 GCF_937997595.1 uncultured Campylobacter sp.
CTATCGCGCTCTGCGTTTAAATTTAGATCATCTGAATTTTTATCATTAAAATTTAAAGCCTTGGAATTTGTAATATTTAAATCTGATGCATCGAAATTCGAAGCGTTTAAATTTGAGGTATCGGAATTTTGAAGTATCAAAATTTAAGGCATCAGAATTTTGAGCGTCAGAATTTTCTTGCGAGCCCTGCTCTAAATTTTGACGCCGTTCGTTTAGAATTTTCTTTAACTCTTTGAGCCTTGCTTCGTTCATCCTTATCCCTCGCCTGCGATCTTAAGCGATCATATTTTACTTCTTTATCGCTTGGGATAGTATTAAATTTAAGGCTACCTTGCTTGCCAGACTCAAGCATTTTTGAAATTTATTTGTTGAGTAAAATTTAGTGAGATAAAGAGATAAATTTAAGCGGGAAGGTCCCGCTTAAATTTTATTTGCCGCAGCCGCACTTGCCCTGAGCGGCAAGCTTGCGGCGAACATATGCGATTTTGCTTTGAAGCGGAAGGTGCTTAGGGCAGTGGTCTTCGCAGCCTAGCAGCGTCATACAGCCGAATACTCCGTCATCATCGCCGATTAGCTCGTAAAAATCCTCGTCGCTGCGTTTATCCAGCGCATCGATCTGAAAGCGTGCCACGCGGTTGATACCGACGGCGCCGATGTAGTCTTTTCGCATTATCGCTACGCCGCATGCAGCTACGCAGATACCGCACTCGATGCAGCGATCCAGCTCGAAAACCTCCTGCGCGACCTCCGGCTCGACCTTCTCCTCAAGCTTGGAGATATCGGTTTCGTGATCGGTGTGGATCCAACTCTCTACGCGTTTGCTCATCGCGTTCATCCAGTTGCCCGTATCGACGCTTAGATCTTTTAGCAGTTTGAAAACCGGAAGTGGCATAAGCTCGATCACGCCGTCCGGATAGTCCTTGGTAAGCGTGCGGCACGCAAGTTGCGGCTTGCCATTTACGAGCATACCGCAGCTGCCGCAGATACCCGCGCGGCAAACGAAATCGAAGCTTAGCTCGGGATCAAATTTCTCACGAATCACGTTAAGCGCGATAAACAGCGTCATTCCGTCGGTCTCTTCAAGCTCGTAAGTAGCGAAGTGCGGCTTTGAAATTTTGCTTAGCGGATTATACTTAAATGCCTTTATTGTTATTTTTCTACTCATATCCTATACCTGCTCTTTCGTTAGGTGCTTTATATTTTGGCTGCAATTCATAATGCATCAATGCCTCTTGAATTTCATATCTGCCTTTGCCCTCGGCTTGCATTTTCTCGCGAATTTCATCGACCTCTTTTTGGCGCACGGCGCTGTCCGGATGCTCGATAATATTGCCTTTGGCGCCGTATCCGCGGAATGCAGGCGGCATCTCCATCTTCATAATATCAAGCGGCTCGTAGCTTAGAGTAGGCATAGTATCGCCCTCTTTCCAGTTTGCAAGCGTTCGTTTTAGCCAGTTTAGATCGTCGCGTTTCGGATAATCCTCGCGGAAGTGTGCGCCGCGGCTTTCGGTGCGATCAAGCGCACCCTTGGCGATACAAAGCGCAAGCTTTAGCATCTTCGGTACGCGGTAAGCCTCCTCAAGCTCAGGATTTCCGAAAAGCTCTTTATTGCTTACTTTGACGTCCAAGGACTGCTTGTAAAGCTCCTCGAGCTCTTTTACGGCTTTGGCTAATCCCTCGCCGGTGCGGAATATCGCGCAGTGCTCCCACATCACGTCTTTCATCTTGTTTTTTATCTCGAATACGTTAAATTTACCCTCTTTTTCAAGCAGGCTTTTAATGTAATTTTTCTCTTTATCTACGAATTTTTGTATATCGTGCGTATTGATATCGACGTCGTGTCCTTGACAATACTCCGCAAAATACTCGCCCACGATCATGCCCGCGACGACGGTTTCGGCAACGGAATTTCCGCCCAAGCGGTTAAAGCCGTGCATATCCCAGCACGCAGCCTCGCCGGCGCTGAAAAGCCCGGCTAGCGTTGGACTCTCGCCCGTAGCTTTTGTTTTGATACCGCCCATCGAGTAGTGTTGCATAGGAAGGATAGGGGCCCAACCTTTACCGCGCTTTCTGCCCTGCTCGTCGGTTATTACCTCGGTGTCGGCAGGATCGATGCCGTTGAAAATTTCGCAAATTTCTTGTACGTCGCGTAAATTTTTCTCGATATGCTCGCGCCCGAGGATCGAAATGTCGAGCCAAACGTGCTCGCCGTAAGGGCTTTTGACACCCTTGCCTTTTCTTATATGCTCCATTATGCGGCGGCTTACGACGTCGCGGCTAGCAAGTTCCTTTTTCTCGGGCTCATAATCCGGCATAAAGCGGTAGCCGTCCACATCGCGTAAAATTCCACCGTCGCCGCGGCAACCCTCGGTAAGCAAAATTCCGCTCGGAACGATAGGGGTTGGGTGAAACTGCACCGCTTCCATATTTCCAAGCTGCGCGACGCCGGTCTCAAGCGCGATAGCAGCACCTATACCCTCGCAAACGACGGCGTTTGTGGTGTGTTTATACACTCTGCCGTAGCCGCCGGTAGCGATTAGCGTGCCCTTTGAGACGTATGCGATTAGCTCGCCAGTAACTAAATCGCGCACGATTGCGCCATAGCAGCGGTTATTTGCATGAATTAGCGCGATAGCCTCCTTACGATCGTGAATATCGACGTTATGCTTTAGCGCTTCGTTTGCAACGGCAAAAAGCATAGTATGCCCCGTAGCATCGGCGGTATAGCAGGTTCGCCATTTTTTCGTACCGCCGAAGTCGCGGCTATGAATAAGCCCGTGAACCTCATCTTTTTCGGTGATCGTGGTTTTTTGAGCGTTGATAATAGCACTTCGCTCGCCTCTAGTAATCCTGGTCCAAGGAACGCCCCAGCCAGCAAGCTCGCGGATCGCCTTAGGCGCCGTTTGCGCAAACATCCTAGCGACGTCTTGATCACAGCCCCAGTCGCTTCCTTTTACGGTATCGGCAAAGTGCACGTCCTCATTGTCGCCCTCGCTCATCTTGGAATTTCCCAGTGACGCCTGCATGCCGCCTTGAGCTGCCGCAGAGTGCGAGCGTTTAACGGGGATCAGACTCAAAACGATGGTGCTAAGCCCCTTCTCGCCGGTAGCGATCGCAGCTCTTAAGCCCGCCAAACCGCCGCCAATAACTAAAGAATCGCAATATATTACATTCATCCTAAGCTCCCTATTCTAAACTTAACCATTTAAAATCGGCGATTATCGAAAGCAGGAAAAATGCGCCCCAAACGATAAAAACCGCCTTTTTAATGAAGGCTCTTTTTCTTTGAATTTCAGCCTTCGTGCCGTCTATGCTGATCCATTTCATATATAATCTATAAATTCCGATGCTAGCGTGAGTTACTACGAAAATCAATAAAACGAAATAAAATAGATGAAGCTGTCCGAATCTAGCAATAGCAAGATCTGCAGTAATTTTCGGACCGAATACGATCATTAAAATATGAGCCGCCGCAAAGAAAAATAGTAAAAATCCCGTCCAAAACTGAAACCACCAAAGCGTCGTGTCGCAATGCTTCATTCGCATTTTATGCGCTTTAAACGCCCTGTAAGCGGCGTAGTTAGCCGGAAATTTTCTCATCGCCAAAAACGCGTGAACTACGAAAATCACGAAAATCACGAAAGCGACGATGTTTGTAACGAAATAAATTCCGCCCGGTTCGGCGAAATGTACGACGCCCTCGAACGCGCCCTTACCGATCAAAATCGTGCCGGTAAATATCATATGACACAGCATAAAACAGGCCAAAATCAGCCCGCTGATGCTTTGCGCCACGTCTTGCAAAGCCATAATGCGGCTTTTTTTGCCGTCTATGGATCTGCCCGTAAAGCCTTCAATGCGACCTAGCATAGGTTCTCCTTAAAAAAGATGATTATAAATCCCCGCTAAACGAAAATTTACATTTTTGTAAAGAGATTATATTACTTTTTAACTTTAGATTAATTTAATTTCTGCAAATTAGTTTTTTCTTCAAAGACTGCTTTAAGAAAACTGCTATCAAAAACATTACTAAAGATAAAATTTGCCCCATCGATAAATTTAAAAATACAAAGCCAAGCCCATCGTCCGGCTGCCTGAAAAATTCCACGAAAAATCTAAACGCTGTGTATAGCATCGCATACAGACATATCAGCTCGCCGTTAAATTTCTTAAATTTACGGTAGAAAAATAAAATCACGAAAATAACGAGCCCTTCCGAAACCGCTTCGTAAAGCTGGCTTGGATGGCGCAACGTGCCGCCTACTAAAATCCCCCACGGCTCGCTCGTCTCGCGCCCGAAAAGCTCCTGATTTAAAAAATTCCCCACGCGCCCGAAAAAATACCCAAGCGGCACGCTAAGTGCCACGAGATCGAGCAGCGCCCACATATCGGTTTTAAATTTTTTGCAAAACCAAACCGTCGCGATCACGAATCCGACGACCGCGCCGTGATAGCTCATACCGCGAATACCCACGAACTCGCCATTATGAAATGGGTTAAAAATTTGCCACGGATGGCTGAAATGCCACGCCGCCTCGCCCGAATAGATCGCGATGTATCCAAGCCGCGCGCCCAAAATGACGCCCACTTCGACCCAGATAAAGTAGCGATCTAGCATCTTATCGCTGAAGTCAAGGCCGTCTTTTCGCACGAAATATTTGGCAATAAATAGCGCCGTAAGCAGCGCCAAAACATACATAATGCCGTACCAGTGCACGTTTATGCCAAACGCACTGAATGCCACGGGATCAAAGTGGGCGTAAATTTCGTTCCAGTAATTCAAATTTATCCTTTGTTTTAAATTTTAAAATTTAGCGGCGCGCATCAGACGCTGCGTGACGCACGCTCTGTAAAAGACGCAGGGCGACGCAAGTGCTAGGCTCCAAACCCTAGTTTTCGAACGCTCGATCGCACGCGCGAAACACGTAAGACGCGAATCCTAGCGATAGCGTCAAACGATGCACAGACCACCTCGCATGAAATTTCACGCAGCGGCGCTATATGGGGCGTAAGGCGCCACACGTAAAGCACCGAGCGGCGGTACCAGACGACATACAAAGCGACACGCAAGACGCCAAAGCGCAAAACGACGCGACGCGAACAAAGCACGCAGCACCCTAATGCAGGCGGCGTAAAACGAAAGCACCGGACGCCTAGCAAAACTCGCAGTGCGCGCAAAACAAACGTCGAACGGCACATGCGCAAAATACCGAATGCTGCGCAGAATTCACAACGACGCGCGATACGACAAACGCCGACGCACAAAACAGCAAGGCAGCTACTTTGCATCTGCGCAGATATAATTCGCCCGTCTTGCTTAGCTTATCACGCTCGCAGGAGCTGTATCAGCTACAGCGCAAGAAATCCTGAAAGCAAGCTCCAGACTTATCTCTACATAGCGCTTTTCTGTGCCGAGCGCGCAAAAATACAGAGCGTGCGTCCTAAATTTTAAATTCCAAGCCCTAGCGTCTCTTTCACCACGCGGCAAAAATCCGCCAAAAACCATCCGAGCGCCTTATAGTAGCTGCTTTTAGCGTTTATCTGCACGTGCGTAGCAAGCGCGGAAAAGCTAGGAATGATAAATTGCGCCAGATATAGCGTCAAAATTTTATGCGATTTTGCGTCCGTGTTTTGCTTAAAGATCATAGCAAGCAGTGCTAGCATATTGGCTGCGTGAGCGCTTTTAAGCTCCGCGAAAGGCTTTTTGAAGCGGCATTTTTCATAAAACAGCTCCACTTCGCTTTCGCTAATGAGCTTGAAAAAATCCATCTCAAACGCCTCTTTTAGCGCCTCAAAATCGCGCCCGAGCGCCGCGTAGTCCTCGCCCTGTACCTTTTGCCAAAGCTCGTGGCCGTTTTTGTTCTCGATATTTTTGTTTACGATGATCCAGTTTTTGCCCAAGCCGCGCAACTTCTGCTCATCTATCACGCCCCTGAAATTCGTCGCAAAGATTATGCAGATCACCGAGTATAGCTCGCCTAATTTCATCTTTTTCCTTTAAATTTAATCAAATTTCGCTCGCTTTTTTTAGCTTTTCGATGCCGAATTTTTCCCAAATCATGCTTAAAGATCGATCCAGGCTCTGCTGCTTTTTATCGATCTCGCCAAAGAGCAGCGAGCCGCCCGATCTGCCGCTAAAATTTGAAAGATTTAGCGCTACGTGGATTATCTGCGCGCCTTTTTTCACGTCGCAGAGCCCAAACAGCTCAAGCGCGGTCTCGCTCAGCAAGCTTAGACTAAACGCCCTATCCTGGCTGATCTGGTGCGAAAACTCCTCGCGCGATTTATAGCGGATCTTTAGATCATACGTCGCGGGCTTTAGGCCCCTTGCAAGCACTTCGCCCGCCAAATGGCGCGCCAAAATTAAAATTTTACGCCGCAGCTCGTCTCGATCGGCGCACGGCGCGAAGCTGCGCCCAAAGCCGATGCTTTTGCGCTCGCGCTTTGAGACGACCTCGCCCTCATCCTCGCCGCTAAGGGCTGCAAAAATTTTCCTGCCGTTTGCGCCCATCTTTTCAAAAATTTCTCTATGCCCTAGCGCGTCGCCGAAGCTTACGATGCCGTATTTGCCGAGCGTTTTTTGCGCCGCTTTGCCGATGCCTGGGAATTTCGCTACCGGCACGGCGGATAGCTCGCGCGCGATTTGCGATTTTAAAATTTGCCGTACGCCAAAGGGCTTAGCAAGGCTCGTAGCGAGTTTTGCGATCAGTTTTGCTTCGCTAAGCCCGACGCTACACGGAAGGCTAAAGCGGCGCATAATCTCGCTTTGCAAAAACGCGGCAAAGCCTAGCGCGTCCGCGTCGTATGCCGTGCCGCGTAAATTTAGAAAAAACTCGTCGATGCTAAATTTTTCGATCTCAGGCGTAAAGCTTAGTAAAAACTCATAAATTTCGCGTGAAATTTTACAGTATTCGCCATGTCTGGCGCGCACCAAAATGAGCTGTGGGCACAGAGCAAGCGCCTGTTTTACGGGCTGAGCCGAGTGCACGCCGTCCGCTCTGGCCTCGTAGCTCGCGCTTAAAATCACGCTTCCAAGCTCGCTCTTGCCCCCGAAAATCTCCTCGTCGCCGCCTCCGACGACTGCGATCTTTTTGCCCGCAAGCGCGGGATCGGCGAGCCTCGCTACAGAAACGAAGAAGCTGTCCAAATCGATGTGAGCTATCAAACTATATCGATCCCAAAACCGCTAAGCCCCGCGTAGTCTTTAGGCTCGCTCTTGCTTAAAATTTTGATTTTTCTAACGCCCAGATGCGCTAAAATTTGCGCTCCGATACCGAAGCTCTTAAAATCGGCGCGATTTTGCGTGGATTTTAGCATCAAAAGCACGCCGCCCTCTTTGCGCAAAATCTCCAGATCGCGCATAAAATCGTTAAATTTCGTATCGCTTAAAAACTCCAGATCGCTTGAAATTTTATGAAATTTCACGTTCGTCTGCGCGCTCTTTCCCAGCTCGCCGAAAATATAGGCGCGGTGCTCGTTGCCCTCGTGATCGCTCACGTCGTAAAATTTCGCCGCTTCGCCGCACAGCATAGCGCTTTTTGGCTCGCTAAATTTAACGAGCGTTTCGTGTTTTAAGCGGTACTGCACGATCTGCGCGACCGAGATCATATTGATGCCGTGCTGCGCGCAGAATTTTTCCAGATCGTCCCTGCGCGCCATATCGCCGTCGTCTTTGACGATCTCGCAGATCACGGCGCTTTGCGAAAGCCCCGCCAAGCGGCACAGATCCGTAGAGCCCTCGGTGTGCCCCGTGCGAGCGAGCACGCCGCCGCTTTTGGCGATAAGCGGGAAGATATGCCCGGGGCGGACGAAATCATCCGCACGAGCGCCCACGCGCGACATCAGCTCGATCGTCATATTACGCTCATACGCGCTTACGCCCGTCTTGGCGTCCTTTGCGTCGATCGTGACGGTAAAGGCGGTCTCGTGGCTTGAAGTGTTTTTATCGACCATTAAGTTTAGATCTAGCTGCTGCGCAATCTGCGGGCTAAGCGCCACGCACAGCACTCCGCGAGCGTACGTGATCGCAAAATTTACCTTCTCTGCGCTGCTAAAGGTGCT
>NZ_CALKTS010000203.1 GCF_937997595.1 uncultured Campylobacter sp.
TTTTGGCTCATAGCGGGCTAGATTTTTTGCGACTGCTCGCGATCGGATACGATGAAATCTGCTGGGACGAGGATTTTAGTGCGCCGCCAAACAGCGACGACTTTATTGTGCATCCAAACGTAGAATTTCAGCAGTGGCTCAAGGAGACGTTTAAAACGACGATCCCGCAAACCGCGCTTGAGCTCGTCACGCCCGCGCATATAGACGACGAGAACCCGAGCGATGAGTTTTTGATCTGGGTAAATCGCGTCACGGAGTAAAATTCAAAGCGGCTTTTGCGCCGCTTGATGAAGCGTTGTGGGCTTTACTTTAGCAGGAAACCTTGAAATTTAAGCTTTTGCTGGCTAATTTAAAGAGCGTAAATTTAATGGATATCTTTTTATTAAAATTTGGCGTCGGTATCTATATAGAAAAGCATTAATCATCTATTACTACTTCTGCTACTCTTAAAATTTTTAATAAATTTGCTCGATAGAATTTAACTCTTTGCAGTGTGGGGGTAGAATTTTGCTGTTATCCGAAATAAGACGCGATAGAAAAGTTGGCACGTTTTTAAGAATCCAAATAAAAATTTAGCTAAATTCCGCGTGGATGAGCTGATATATCAAACGCATGGAAGTTCTGTCGGTTTATTAGCAAAGAACTGATTGAGACTAAATTCTAAAGCAGAAAAAATAAGGCTAAAAGCTTTTCGGTAGTTTTGGCGATAGGTTGTCTTTAAGTGTCGTATCAGAAAAATTGTGACCGCAGCGACGCAGGCAGCGCGCGCAGAGCTAAAAAATGGCGCGAGCATCTGTATCGGCGTAGCGCTTTTAGGCCTCGTACGAAAGATCGTATCCAAACGATCCTGCTGTCAAATATCTGCATAAATTACGACGGATTTTTATCGAGGGCATGAGGGGCGGGCTACAAGGCGTATCCAGCGAATACGTCTTTGCAGCTAGCTGTACGCAGGCATTTAAAAGACGAAAAGTAAAAGCGAACAGGTTGAAATCTGAAAGCATTAATAGCCAAATTGCGTTCAGTGGCAAAGTGAGCGCAAACTTTTTGGCAGCTTTAAGCTATCTGCGCGCGTGTAGGGTGGCAGGCGCTACTTTACTTTAAATCTCTTTTTGGATCTTGGGTTTGCACTCGCAGAGCAGCAAGCGCTAAGCAGCTAGGCGCGGAGGTATTGTATTTTGCACCGCTTTCGCAGTAGCTCTCTTTTATACCTGCCAGCTGACGCACTTTCTAGCAAGATGAGTGATTGTTGTTTTGACATTGATGAGGATGAGCTTGGTGAGTGCAATACAAGCCCGGTAGCGTATAGTGAA
>NZ_CALKTS010000204.1 GCF_937997595.1 uncultured Campylobacter sp.
ATTAACTAAGCGGCGATTGGCGCAAAAGCTACCTTAGGCGCAAAAAGAGCCTTAGCCTTTGCTACAAAATTAGATTTTGCAATTATTTATTACTTTACGAGTAACCGACTTGCAAGATAAATTATTAAAATCCTTTTGTCTAAAACTAAATCAGCCCCAACAATACCCTTAAATTATATCATGATAAATTGATTTTGGATACCCTTTATGATTAAATTAAATCATGATAAGTAAAGTTTTATCCGCAGCCGCAATTGGATATTCGGGAGAATTAATAGAGGTTGAGGGCGATTCATCTCAAGGTCTCCCTTCCCTACAAATAGTTGGAATGGGAAATAAAGCTATTGATGAGTCAAAAGAACGCGTTCGTAGTGCAATTAAAAATTCAGGCTTGGATTTCCCAAAAAAGAAAATAACAATAAACTTAGCGCCCGCAGAAATACCAAAAGACGGAACAAGTTTTGACTTGCCAATTGCGATATCTATTTTAGCAATTAGTGGACAGCTTAGACCTAAGGATATTAATCATCGTGCTTTTACTGGCGAACTTTCACTTAGCGGAGATTTACGCCCTATAAAGGGAATAATAAATATTGTCGAAAAATTAAAGAATAGTGGAGTAAAAGAAGTTTTCATACCCGAGAAAAACTATAACCAAGCTACATTGATTGACGACATCACTATAATTCCTGCTAATAATTTAAGAGACATATTCCTTCATCTTAAAAACGAAAAAACAATCATCATACCACAATCTAAACGAGTGATGATAGATGACGCAAAGGAAATATCGCTAGACGATATAGTCGGCCAAGAACAAGCTAAGCGCGCCTTAACAATAGCTATTGCCGGTAGGCATAATATTCTTCTCGCTGGTCCTCCGGGAACAGGAAAAACTATGTTAGCCAAGGCTGCGTTAAACCTATTGCCAAGTTTAACAAAAAACGAACTCCTAGAAGTATCTAAGATTCACGGTTTAATCGAAGATATCGATATCAATAATATCAAAAGACCTTTTAGAGCACCACACCACACTGCTAGCAAGACATCCATAGTAGGCGGAGGACCAAAAGCTATGCCTGGTGAAATCAGTCTTGCACATATGGGAATTTTATTTTTAGATGAAATTCCTGAATATCAAAAAACAACTCTAGAAGTATTAAGACAACCTCTCGAAGATAAAAAAGTGACAATTAGCCGTACGAAATATAGAAGTGTTTATCCGGCAGATTTTATGTTAGTAGCTACAATGAACCCCTGCCCTTGTGGATTCTATGGCGATCAAACTAAGCAATGCACATGTACAGCTTTGCAAATTTTAAACTATCAACGAAAAATATCAGGTCCACTTCTAGACCGTATAGATATGGTTATTAATGTAAATAGAATCGATAACGAAAGATTATTAGCTCAAAGTAATAAAAACAACAACGAAAGCATTAACACTATAAAAAAGATTAAATTATCGTCTAAAATACAACAAAAACGTTATGATAGTTGTATAAAATACAACGGATCTGTAAATATGAAAGATGTAAAATCAGTGTTTATGTTAGATGATGTAGCAAAAAAACTATTAGATACTGCAACCTCAAAATTAGATATTTCAGCACGTAGTTATCTAAAAATATTAAAAGTGGCTAGAACCATCGCAGACTTAGACAATTCAAAAACGATTAAAACATCTCATATAAGTGAAGCTCTTCAATATCGCTATAGACAAGAAACATTATAGACTCCTCTTGCTTTTTGACGCCCACTCTGATATAATTTTAACCGAGTGAGTGTTCAAAATATCTATTCGAAAGGAAGGAAATATTAGCAAAAACATACGAATTAACGAAGAGATT
>NZ_CALKTS010000205.1 GCF_937997595.1 uncultured Campylobacter sp.
TGAAAAAAGGTTTTACTATGATCGAGTTGATCTTCGTTATCGTTATTTTAGGTATCTTGGCAGCTGTTGCTATACCAAGACTTGCAGCTACTCGTGATGATGCAGAAATCGCAAAAGCTGGTACTAATGTTACCACGATTGTATCGGATCTTGGCTCTTATTATACATCACAAGCGAAATTTGCTGACGATCTTAAGTCTATGACAAATGTAGCAATAGATCCAGGCACAGGTTTTGTTGGTGAACTTAAGTCCGGTGGTAAAAAGTGCTTAAAAGTTACATTGAAAGATTCTGTTGCTGCGAATGGTACTGCTGGTATTGTTCCTGCTTATTTAAAAGTAGAGAAAGGTGCTGAGAATGGTGCTTCAATCTGCACTAAGCTATATGCGGATCCTTCAATTAATGAAATCTTAAATAAGAAATTTAAGTATGTAGATAATGTAGATGGTAAGGAAAAAGAACTTGATGGTTTTGCAATTAGTGGTGTTGCTGTAGTTAAATAAGTTAATATTTAACTTATAATATAGGGGTCTAACTTTATGTTAGACCCTTTTTACGTTTATAAGTACAAAAATAATATTTTTATAAGTATTATTTTATATTTGAAATTATTAAATCTAATTTAAATATAACTTTTAATTTTTTAAATATTTTTATTTGAATATTACTTCAAAGATTAGTGTATATTTTAGTTTTAAATTGGGGTATAGCCAAGCGGCAAGGCAATTGGTTTTGGTCCAATCATTCGGAGGTTCGAATCCTCCTACCCCATCCACTTTCGCGAATGCTATTTTAAATTTATTCGCGTTTTTTTATCGCAGAGTAGAGCAGTGGTAGCTCGTCGGGCTCATAACCCGAAGGTCGGTGGTTCAAATCCACCCTCTGCAACCAAATACCCTATGCTAAAGCATTTGATAAAATCTTAAAATATTCTTATTTTTCTAATGGAAAGCATTAAGCTTATTTTAAGCATATGGATCACAACGCTTATTTTTTACTTAAACGGAATTCATCAAATTTTCAATAGTATTTTTCGATTGTTTTATATTGGCAGTGATGTATTTTTGAGTAGTAATGATATTCGTATGACCGAGAGTAAAACTTACTTGCTCGATCGGCAGCTTTAGATGATTAATGCAGTAAGTGCCAATAAGATGCCTTATGTCGTGAAGCCTGATTTTGGGTAGATTGTTTCGCTTAAGCAAAGAATTCCAACTTCTACGTAGATCAACGAATTTTGTTTTAGTGGCAGGATTGACAAAGATGTAGCTATTTAACTGATTATTCTGTTTTGCGAATATATAACGCTTCAATAGCCTTTTATAAAGCTCGTCGCTCATAGAATAAATCATATCACGCTTAGCTTTATTGATTTGAAAAGGTATGACGTAGGTCTTAGTTTTTAAATTTACGTCGCTCCAACGCAAACTTAAGACCTCATTTTTACGCCTGCCGTGGAGTAGAAAAAAGAATATATCGGCACTGTCGGCTTCATTTTCGCATATAGCTTTTATAAATTGTCTTTGGACGGATAATGGATAATCAAAGTATCGCTTATTATCAAATTTAGGCAACTCGACAAAATCACAAGGATTTTTAGCTATAAGCTCAAGCTTTTGAGCGAATTTAAAAATTACGTGAAGCTTTGCAAGAATATTTTTAACGGTCTTTATTTTATAATTAGCCTTAACTAAGACGTTACAGAGCCTTTGAATATCTAAAAAGCTTATATCGCTTACATCTTTTTCGCCCAAGCTTGAAGCTATATGCTTCTTGTAGGTTGATATATCGCTTTCTAAAGTGTGCTTACGAAGTATCAGCTCGTAAAATTCTACATAATCGTTAAAAAGCTCATTAAGCAGCATCGTAAAGCCTTTCACTTAAGCCTTTTATCACTTTTTAATAAGATCTTGCCATTCCTAACTATAAATATTTTTTTTCCTCCATCGTCTTCAGTCAGAACCTTTAAACACTCTTTACAAATATGCTCATAAAAAAACCCAGTATAGTCCTGCACTTCCTTAGATACTTCGTAAATATCCATTGGATATCCATCATCAAGCTTATCGCATACATCACATTGATATCTTATAGACATCTCTTATCCTTTCAAATAAATTTTAGAAATTTTTCCTAAAACGGATACGGCATAACGCCATTATTGGAATATTTGAATTCCAACTCTCTAATATCCTCTAAAGCGTGCTGCGTAAAATATCTGATATAATTTTTATACCTCTGTAAGAATCCGCGCTCGATCATTTCATTCTCAAGCATAGCGTAATCTTGGACGCTTAAAATGTCATCGGTCATCTCTTTTTGATTATCGCGCCAGTATAATTTTAAACGCTCGTCGCTCATATCTTTCCAGGCGGTGCGAAATATCTTGCTAGGCTTGTAGATTATAGGTTTTTCGCCGCTATTATAAGCCTTTTGAACCGATTTAAACTCGTGAGATTGGATTTTACCGATGCTTTGAACTGGATTAATATTTTTAACGTATTCATGCATGAGCCGACCACAAACGTAATAAAGCAGGTGTCCATCCTCGTAAATTAGCTCCTCGGAAGTATATGGGATAGACATAAAAATACTCCCACTCTTATAATCCCATTCTATAAGCGTATCGTTAAAGTCTTTTAGAATGTTAAGATTACCGAGATCACGCAGGCTTTTAATGAAATTTATCTTTCGATAAACCCAAAGCGGGATTGGGTTTTGCGAGGATAAGAACCTGCGAATTTTATGCTTTATAAACCACGCCTGAACCTCATTAATATCGTCAGTTTCGTTGAAATTTATAAAGGTCTTTGTAATATACTTCATCACGTAGCCAGTGGCGTTATTTATAGAGGTCTGAAACCCGTTTATCTCGCCATTTGCTATCTGAGCCGGGGTCAAACGCTCATTTCTTAGATTTTGCGGGGCATAGAATACGTCCTTATAAATTTTAAGCAGATACAGGATTGTATGCCTTGGGGCATATATCAGAGCATGAATATGCGGTACGCCGTCCTTCTTATGCGGCTCAAAGGTGCGTATATACTGAAATACCTCGCCCTTATAAGCAAACCTAAAGCGCTTCGTAAATTTATGAAAATTATAATTTAGCACATTAGCCAAATCCTTTATATTAAAGGGAACGCCCTCGTTGAGCTTTTGTTTCTGCTCGATAGGAAGCGATCTAATGTCTTTTGTAGTGAATGTAGCAAAATTTCCCACTAGCGCCTTACGAAAGCAGCCGTTAAGCGTAATAGTAAGAAACACGGGCACCAGCTCGTGCTTTACAGAAAGCATATGTATAGTATTTGTCCTATTTGCTACCTCGGCGTAATAGGTGTTTGAAAAATTTGCGGACTTTGAGACCGAAAGCAGGCTTTTTTCCTCACCGAAAGAATTTACGAATTTGTAATCCTGCAAAAACTTTCGTTGTCTGTCAATTTTGAGCTTTACGGCTGCAAAATCAGCCTCATTTAATCCAAACATCTTTAAGCTTCGTTTAAATCTGACAGATTTTTATTAAATTGACAAGGGGGCAGAGAAAAGCGCGCTCCTCGTGCCTCGTCGTTTGCTTTTCTCCGCAGCCGTTGCCAGTCGTATAATGCACCTCGTATGCTCTCATACTCATCTTAATTTACCTCGATTGTGAGGGTTATAATACTGGTGCTTTTATAATTCTGCTCGATAGAAAAGAGGTATTTTAAAATAGGTATGTCTTTGAGTAGCGGCACGCCGTTACGTTTTGAATAAGCAACGTCTTTGTTGATGCCGCTTAGAACAAGAAGCTCGCCCCGCTTTAAACTATAATTTGACTTAAGCTCCTTTTTACTCGTGCGCGGCGTAAGGGTGTTTTGCGTATCCAATAAGTCCTCAACCACCAAATCAAGGCTGAAATCAACGTTTGAATTCTGAAGCACAACCGGGCGAATTTTAATCTTTAGGCCAACGTCTTTATACTCATAGCTGTTTTGAGTGGCGGTGCCGTTTTGCGTATAGGTGCTGGTGTTGGTGAGATAAGGCACGTTTTCGACGGAGGAAAAATAAACCTCGGCGCCGCTTTTGGCAACCAAAAACGGGCTTTGTTTGATAGTCGTTACGCCGTTTTGCTGCAAAAGGCTAAGAACTCCGTAAAAGCCCCGTTTCTTTGTAGTTACGACATTTGTCTCAGCGCTATAAGGCATAGTTATAAGGTTTATAAAATAGTTTAGATCGGAGCGGGTTACGACGTCGCCTAAAGAATTTAGATGCGAGCCTATATCTTTATAATCATTCGTATTGGTCTCAAGTATGGTAAGCTTAAAATTTACCTGTTCGAGCTTTTTATCGCTGCGCTGCACGAAATCGATAATGTCGCTGTATTCGTCGTCGCTTGCTTTGAATACGACGGAGTTCGTAGAGCGAATATAGCTTGAGTTTTGATCGGTCATCTTGCTTACTATCTTATCGGCGTCGTCATAGGAATTATTGGCTAAGGTAAGGTATCTTAACCTACGCTCGGCGCTAATGCTGCCATTGGCATCACCATAGTCCTTATTCTTCTTAAAAACGTAATAAAAGCCGTCGGTAAGTATAAGCTTTAAGCCTTTGCTCTCTATGGCTTTACGAAAATGTTTTATCGTAACGTCTGAATTCTTAGCAGTGTAGAAATAAAAGCTATTCGGATCTATCTCATCGCTGATTAGAATATCGATTTTTGAATTATGACTGGCAACGTTGGCGAAATCAAGCAAGTTTAGCTTAACTTCTTCGGCAAATGCGCTACTTAGAATAAATAGCACTAGAAAAAGAATTTTTTTCATTGTTTAACTCTTCCTTTTTTAAGTTATCGAAAACGGGCTTATCAAAGCCAACAAAGAAATACGTAATACCTTTACCTTTAAACGAGCGCACATTAAATTTGGGCGGGGAGCGCAAAAAGATAAAATTTAAGTATCTCTGATCAAAGTGATCGTAACTGCCGTTTTGAATGGAGCAACGATCGTAGAAGCAGTAAATTTGGTATATGTAGCCGATAGGAGGTTCATTAGGATTTGGCACAGAGGCGTTAAATAAAGATTTAGTGCTGTTACCGCTTGCGGTTTCGATAGGTTGATTGGATTGGGTGTCGGGGGCGGGAGCAGGCTCATCGGCAGGCTTAAAAAGCGAATAAAAACGATAAAACGCCAAGAAACAAAAGACACAGAGCACCAAAGCTAAACCAAAAAATTTAACTACGATGGACGAACCTTTTTCCTTGGAACCCGCAACGTAAAGGTCAAAAACTTCATTAAGAGCAGGTAAAGTAAAACCACCACCCTTAATCATATCGTTTTGATTCATTCGGTAACTAATAAACTGCTGATACCTAAGACGACTAGTGATAAGGCGACGCGCAGGCTCAACAGCTCTATAAAAATACTCGGCTACAGCCTTATAACCTGTGTCAATTAGGCTTAAATCCTGCGATATAAGCCAAATATCTTGAAACAAATGAGCGTGATAAGTAAGCCACCAAGTTAAAATTTCATCGCCTTTTTTAGTAAAAAAATTATGAGCCTCATCGATAACGATCAGGCAGTGATTGAGCTTAAAATCTGCAGCCTTTTCATTTAACTCAGTGTCATTCGCACCGCCCATATAAAGATCATAAAGCAGACTAAGATTATATTTAAAATCGCTAATATCCAAAGGCTTGATTTTTTCGCTTTTGGAGTAATCAAATTCATTTATATTCGTCCAGCAAATAGTATATTTATCGGCTTTATTAGGCTTTTTAATAAATTTATCGAAAAAAGAGGACTTAGGAACTTCGATAAAATTCTTATAAATTTGATAAACGGCTAAATAAGTCTTGCCGCTTTTCGGTATGCCGGTAAGATATGAGATAGCCATTTTAATCAATCCTAGAGATGAAGAGGTAAAGCAAGGTTTTGCGAAAACTCTCAAGCCCTTTGATGAAAATTTTCAGAGCGATTAAAGAAATCGCCGTAAATAAAAAAGGCTTAAAAATTGTGTAAACGTCCTTAAAAGCTTCTATAACACCCAAAGACTTAAGAACGTTAAAGAAAAGAGCTATAAGCTCGTCAGTATTACCCGCATAAGAATTTATGTAATTTATTAAAGCATTGACCTTGCTAAGAGCGATAAAAACCAATGACATCAGCCCTACATAAAAAGCGATAGTAAATCCCAATATAAAAGTAGAAATAGCAAGCATAGTCCCGAAACGAACGGCAGCAGCAGCCCATTTTTTAACGAAAGAGCCGAAAAAACCTATAATAGCTAAAATAGGCATTATACCAACCTTATAATTATTTTAAAAAGCAGAATAGAGAATATCGTAGAAAATATGGCATAGAAAATAAAGTAAAGGACGGAGCGAGCGTCCTTTACTACGGCACAAATATCAATAGTAATTTTTTTGCTCAGTCCGTCTTTAATAACAAAATCGCGAGTATAAGGACAGCTAGCAACAAAACCGCTAGGCTTAAAATCACTTAAAGAGCCGTTTTTAATTTTGTCATAAGCACCCTGCAACTGGCTTTTAGCATCGCCATACATATCAATAACCTTTTTTACTCCGTCGCTTACAGTCTTAGTTAATTTGTCATAACCGCTAAAGTCCATTTTTGGATTATCTTTGTCGCCATCATTACCCGGTTTTGTGCCATTATTATTATCGGAATTACCCGGCTTCGTGCCATTATTATTGCCTGGATTGCTACCACCGCCCGGATGTCCTCCACCACCAGGATTTGGCTTATCGGGATCGGGTTTATCAGGCTTATCGGGATTTGGTTTATCTGGCTTATCGGGCTTGTCAGGTTTATCGGGATTGGTGCCATGAATATAGTTGTCATCTGTGAAACAGACGCCATTAGCATTGGGGTCGGTATCGTGAATTTGATAACTCACATTATAAAAATTTCCATCGCCACCTACACTAGCTTCGGGGTCATCTTTAGTTGTAGTGCAAATATACGAACAAACTACGGAATCATGGCCTATAACATGATCGGCAACACTAACAAAATCAAGCTTTCCCGCACGTTTACACATACAATTGAAACGATCGCGTCGATTAGCAATATCCTCGCATTTATTTACGCATAAACCGGTAGTGGAATCGAAATATTCACCTGCTTTGGTATTACATTGAACGCAATTCTTCTGAATAGCATCACCAGGTTTCATAACCCAAGAATAAGTTTCATATTTTAAAGATGTATGACCCTGATAAGTTTCAAAACCTAAAAATTTATATAAATCAGAAGGGTCATAAAAATAACCATTAGGAGATTTAGTGGCTGGACCTGATTGGGCATAAAAGGAATCCTTTTTAAAAGCAGACTCATTAAAATTTGGATTCACATAAAGATTATTATCATACTTAGTATATTGACAATGCTCAGATACACCATCAACTATGCCATCGTAAAGCCACATATCGCCAGCAGCGGAAATTCTAAAGCGATAATCGTAAGAATCAGACGAAAGAGGAACTTGGACGGAAAAAGAAAAAGTAACCAAGAATATTAAAATCAGAGGGATGAATTTAAACTTATTAAACATTTTACTCTTCCTTAAATTTGCGTAGGGGGAGCGAACCCGATTTTAATCGCAAGCTCATAAAATCGGCTCCCCCTGCGACCCTGTTATGCGCGGCGGCTTTCGGGTGTCCGAAAGCTACACACCGCGCGCGCTTCGCTTCGTTTGTAGGCAAGCAAATAAATGGAGGTTGCCTAAGACCAACGGCGAGAAAATAGCGTAAAAGCCAACTGAAACGGGATATTTGCGACGCCGAACCAAAAGAAAAGACTAAAGAAATAATCAAATGACTTGTTGCCGATCCAATCGATTAAAACAAATTCCATCGCGAACCTCCGAAAACCTTACTTAATCTTGGAGATTGTAAGAAATATCCCCAAGACGAATAAAAAACCGCAAAGACAACCGCTAAGAGCCATTAAAGAGCTATATCGCTCTAAGCTCAAACCAGTCAGGCTTAAAATTTCAGCTTCACTCATTTTGAAAACAGATCCAAACCTGCAAAAATAGACTTGACCGCAAAGAACGAAAGCGCCAAAATCGCATAAAAAGCGTTTAAAAGTAAAGACATATGTAAGATTGAAATCTGCATTTTTAAACTCTCCTAAAGAATACCGCCCGAAAGGGGGCGGTAAAATTTAGCGCTTAAATAAAGATAAAGCAGCTCTAACGGCATAAATCAAACCGATTAAACCAAGAACGACAACAACGGCAGAGGTAAACGGAGTAGTTTCGATAGTTCC
>NZ_CALKTS010000206.1 GCF_937997595.1 uncultured Campylobacter sp.
TTCACTATACGCTACCGGGCTTGTATTGCACTCACCAAGCTCATCCTCATCAATGCTAAAACAACATCAATCATATTTTAGAAAGCGCGTCAGTTGGCAGGTATAAAAGAGAACTATTGCGAAAGCGGTGCAAAATACGATACCTCCGTGCCGAGCTGCTTAGCGCTTGCTGCTCTGCGCGCGCAAATCCAAGATCCAAAAAGAGATTTAAAGTAAAGTAGCACTTGCCACCCTACGCGCGTGCAAACAGCTCAAAGCTGCCAAAAAGTTTGCGCTCACTTCGCCACTGAGCGCAATTTACCTATTACACAGTTATTAATGCTTTCAGATTTTAACTTGTTCACTTTTACTTTCCGTCTTTTAAATGCCTGCGCACAGCTAGCTGCAAAGACGTATTCGCTGGATATGCCTTGTAGCTAGCCCCCCTCATACCCTAGATAAAAATCCGCCGTAATTTATGCGGATATTTGACAGAAGGATTGTTTGGATGCTATCTTTCATACGAAGCCTAAAGCGCTACGCTGATATACTAATGCGCGCCATTTTTTTTGCTCTGTGCGCGCTGCCTACGTCGCTGCAGTCACAATTTTATCTGATACGACACTTAAAGACAACCTATCGCCAAAACTACCGAAAAGCTTTTAGCCTTATTTTTTCTGCTTTAGAATTTAGTCTCAATCAGTTCTTTGCTAATAAACCGACAGAACTTCCATGCTTTTATATAACCCATCCACGCGGAATTTAGCTAAATTTATTTGGATTCTTAAAAACGTGCCAACTTTTCTATCGCGTCTTATTTCGAATAGCAGCAAAATTCTATCGCCACACTGCAAAGAGTTAAATTCTATCGAGCAAATTTATTAAAAATTTTAAGAGCAGCAAAAGCGATAATGGATGGTTAATGCTTTTCTATATGGATACCGCCGCCATTAAATTTTAACCAAAAGGCACCCCTTAAATTTGTACTCTTTAAATTAGCCAGCAAAAGCTTAAATTTCAAGGTTTCCTACGAAAGCAAACCCCGAAATACTTCATTAAGCGGCGCAAAAGCCGCTTTAAATTTTATCCGGCGACGCGATTTACCCAGATCAAAAACTCATCGCTTGGGTTCTCGTCGTCTAGATGCGCGGGAGTGACGAGCTCAAGCGCAGTCTGCGGGATCGTCGTTTTGAACGTCTCTATTACCCACTGCTGAAATCTCACGTTTGGATGCACGATAAAATCGTCGCTGTTTGGCAGCGCGCTAAAATCCTCATCCCAGCAGATCTCGTCGTATCCGATCGCAAGCAACCGCAAAAAATCAAGCCCGCTATGAGCCAAAATGCAGGTCATCGTCGAACCCGAGCCGGAGCCCATGTGCGGGGTCTAGCCTCGCCCGCATCGTCCAGCCACAGCGCGCACATCGAGCCCTCCGAGCCGCTGCCTGCGAATACGCAAAGCCGCTGCTTGATCTCCGCGGCAAGCTCTCGATCCTCGCCGTAAAACCAATACCTTAGCTCCTCGTCGCGATTTTTCGGCTCATCCGTGGAAAATACGATGTCGGTGCCGCCCTCGCGCTCATCGTCGCTCCAGCTCTGCTGCAGCCGATCTTGCGGGTAGAGATAGCCGCGTCTGCGCCCGCCCGCGTCGTCATAAAAGCCGTTTGCCTCGATCCACGCATAAAGCGCCTGGGTCTCGCTCGGCACGCGCATACCCTGCGGTAATGCCTCGCGCAGCTGCGCTAACAATAAATTTTCCACGATCGCTCTTTTTGTTAAATTCGCCGCTCGAATTTTACTGCATTTCGGCTAAATTTACGGATATTTTTCTAATATCTGCGGCGTTTTACGCGCCCCGTCGCCGCAAGCGCAAATCGGGCTCTTTAAATTTAACCGATTTTCGTTGCGATACGCACGCTGCGGCATGAGCGCATATTTGAAAAAGTATGATAATTTTAAGTAGAAAAATGCGTAAAATTTTACGACCTAAATTTTACTATTTTAAGGTTTCTTTGCTTTTTTGCAGAAATTTACGGTTTTAAATTTAGCTCACCGCAAAGAGTAAAATTTTAGCGATATCTATAAATTTAAAATTTCCCGCGCCTTTTGTTTGCATGCCTCAAATTTTTGCTCAAACTCCGCGCGCCTTTGCAGCTCGTTTTTCGCCCACATTTTTGTGTATCCCGAGCTTCGCCCCAGAAAATATACATAGCTCGTATTCTAAAATTTCGTTATAAACGGTACTTTGTCATTATTAAATTTACAAATTTTGCCGCCGTCTGATAGGACGAGCGAAATTTCGTCTAAATTCCAAGCTCGGCTCTTACGAGCGCTTCGTTTTGCGGCGTCAAAAAGCCCGCGATATCCTGCCACATGGAGTGAAAGCCGTATCCGTCATCTATCATCTCGCTGCGCGCGGCATCCAGGCTCCAGCCCTGATAGATCACGCGGTACATCGCCACCACAAGCCCCGTGCGATCGGCTCCGTGATAGCAGTGCACGAGCACGGCACCCTCCTTTTGGCGCTCGCGAATAGTGTGCAAAACGTCCGCTATCTGCGCGGGCTTTATCTCCCAGCTGCGAAGCGGCTTGTTCGCGAGCCAAAATTGATCTCCGAACGCCCTTTTGTCGCCGCCTCTGCTAAAATGGCGCAGATTTACGATGCTTTTGATGCCAAGCTCGTGCAGCTTCGCTGCGTCGCCTCCATCAAGCTGAGCGCTGCGAAACAGCAGCTCGTCCACGCGGTAGAAATTTTTCGCTTCGTCGATGAGGGTTGCTTTTTGCGATGAGTTTGGGTTTGTACCGCTCGCTGCGGTATCTGCGTTTTTAAAATGCGCGTGTTGAAATTTGGCGTCTTTTGCGTCCGCGAGATTTTGCTCCGCGCCGCTCGTTTTTCTAAAATTTATGGAATTTGCTTCTGTCGCAAGCTCCGCATGTATGCCGGTCGCAAAGCAAAATACAGCCGCTAGCGCAAGGGTTTTAAATTTCAAATTTCATCCTTTAAATTTGGCTAAATTTTATGATTTTTGTAAAATTTGACGCCAGACGGGTCAAAATGCAAAATGGCGAGAGCGCCTAAATTTAACGTAAAATTTGAGCGTCAAGCCCGCCAAAATCGCCGCTAAATTTTGCCGCAAGGCCGCAAGCCGCGCCGTTAAAATCAAAATTTCGTTTCAAATTTCCCCGTTCCCGCCCTCGGTATCGCTAGATCAGTACGCGGTAGTTACATTGCGTAGTTACATTGCCCTTGTAAATTTACTGAAAATAAATCGTAAAAGGGGTGCGCCGTTTCCGCGAGCGCTGCCATAATTTTTTGTACTCGCCCCTTGCGATACTTACCCGAAATTTTAATTTTCACGAAATCCTTTCAAATTTCGCCGCTAAATTTGACGATTTAGTCGATCAGATCGGTCTGCCAGTTCGCGCCTTGCAGCGTCGTGTCTAGCTGTCTTATCTGCTTTGCTAGCTCGTCCACCTGCTTTTGCAGTGCCGCGACATCAACCGTGCTTAGGATTTTAATCTCGCTGCGCGAATAAATCTCCACTTTTTGCGCAGCAGCTTGCGCGAAAGCCCGCAATGCGCCCGCTTTTAGCGTTAGTACGTCGCGCTTAGCGATCAGCTCGGTTAGGCTCTTGCCGTCCGCTTTTGCGGTGCAGTTGGTTAAATTTATCCGAACGATTAGCCGCTCAAGCTCGCTTGTGAGCGCGTCTAGCTCGGCTAGCAGCGCCTTTGGCTCCTCGCTAGGCTTCTCGCCCTCTTGCACCTTTGCGTTATCTGCGAGCCTTGATTTTAGCTGCTCGATGCGTTTTTGTATGTCGGCGCGCAGTATCAGCGCCTCGGCTAGTTTCATTTTTGTCCTTTTTAAAATTTATTTGCCGCCGCCAAGCTGTCGATCCTGACCGTAATGCGGCGAATACGGGCCGTAGAGCAAGCATTTGTTGCAGTTTTGGCCTAGCAGCATCGCATCTGCGCTCGCAGAGAGCTTGTATCCCGCATCGGTGATCGTATCGCCAACCTGCTTAATGACAGCGGAGATCAGCATGCCTACAAGATCGTTACTGCCCCTGCTTGAGTCATCGCTTACCTGCGCCGAGCCCTCCCAGAGCGTCGCGCCGCTTCGCAGATCCACTAGCCTAGCATTGACCGCCACGACGCTTACGCTATTTAGCAGCATATACGAAGTGCCGTATTTGACGACATCCATGTATAGCACGGCGTCCGCGCCGAAAATCTGTCTTAGCTTGTGCGCAGAGACGTTTTGGATCTCGCTCGCTTCGTAAATTCCGTTATTTTTGAAGGTCTCATGCACGAGCGCAGGCGAAAATACGTAATAGCCCGCCTCGCTTAGCGGATAGATCGCGTTGGCAAGCACGGCAGCACCTGCATCCACTTCGGTTGTTTCGTTTGTCGGCATCAGCACCAAAATCGATCGCGGCTTAGCCTGCTGAAGCGCCGAGTAATCGTAAATTTCAGGCTCGCTTAGAGCGCACGCGTTAAAAAACAGCGCCACGAATACGCTAAAAATCGCTATTTGAGCTTTATTTTTCATTTTTTAGCCTTTTTATTCGTTTTACCGCCCTGCTTTGCGGCAGCTTTGCCTTGCTTTGCAGAGGCTGCTTTGGCGGCTTCGCGTTCGCTTGATCCTTGGGCTTTATCGGCGCCGGGCTTGACTGCAGCCTCAGCTTTTTTAAGCGCGGCGGGGTTTGTAACGAAGGTCAAAAACGGCTTTGATTCAGGGAAAGCCTGAGCTTCTTTTTCAAAGCTCTCTCTCGCCCTCGCGCCGTTGCCCGCGCTTAGATACAAAAGCCCCAGATGCGAATAAAGCCCCGGCGGGACTTTGAGTCCCTTTTCGTATGCTTTTTGGATAGATTTTTCAAGCGCTTCGATCTGCTCGCCTACGTCGCCTTCTTGCTTCAGATACTGATAAGTCGAGTCCGTGTAGCTGCCGTCCCAGTAATAAATTTGATTCCGGCTCCCGCCGCCGCAGCCGCAAAAGATCACGGCCGCAGCAGCAAGAGCAAAAGCGCTGCTCGCTTTCAAATTTAATCCTTATCTTACTTTAAACGCGCCGTTTTCAAGGCCGTTTACGAGATTATTGACCGCTTCGATGATCGCCAGGCTTAACACCTTGCCGTTTAGCGTCGAATCATAGCCCGCAGTGCCGCCGAAACCTAGCACTTCTCGGTTTGATAGCTCATACTCGCCCGCGCCCTGGGTCGAAAAGACCACCTCGGACGTTCTGACGTCAACGATGTTTAAATTTACTTTAGAATACGCGGTTTGAGTCTTTCCTTTACCCAAAATTCCAAACAGCTGATGATCTCCAGTCGTCTTGCGGCCGAATTCCGTCACGTCGCCGGTGATAACGTATCTGGCGCCTTTTAAGCTTTGTGCGCTTTTGGAGATTGCGCTTTCCTCTTTGATGGCGCGCATATTTGTGCGATCAAGCACCGAGAAACGTCCTGTTTGTTGTAAGCTTGAGATCAAAATTGTCTGCGCTTGGTTGCCCAGTCTATCCTCGCCGTCGGAGAACACCCCGTTGTTGTAAGAGGACTGGTTGTTAAAGCGTCCTACCGACACGGCGATCCGCTCGCCAGAGTAGTTGGTGTTTAAACTCGCTACCGTAGGGGTTTGCACTACGCGAGAGCTTTCTTTCGCGCATCCGCTAAATAGCGCCAGCACCGAAGCCGCAATAACGGCAGCCGATATGGTTTTTTTGAAATTCATTCTTTACTCCTTGAAAAAATTTACGTATAATATCTCATTGTTTCTTAAAATTTTATGTATAAATTTAAGCGCATAAATTTAGCAAAACGGGAGCGATGATGCTTAATATTTTACTGGTCGAAGACGATGAGGCTTTGAGCTCGGCGATAAGAGAGAAGCTGCTTGATGAGGGCTTTAGCGTGAGCTGCGCCTTTGATGGCAAGCAGGCGGCAGAGACGTTAGACGAGGCGCACTTCGATCTGATCATCTCGGACGTGATGATGCCTAAGATGGACGGCTTTGAGCTTAGCAGATACGTTAGGCGCGACGGCAAGAGCCAGCCGATACTGATTATAACGGCAAAAAGCGAGATCGAGGATATGCAGACGGGCTTTAAAAGCGGCGCGGACGATTATATGAGTAAGCCGATAAATTTAAAAGAGCTCGTGCTGCGCGTGCATGCGCTACTAAGGCGAGCCAAGATCGCAAACGAAAAGCGGCTTCTCATCGGCGGAAGCGAGCTTGACTACGATACGCTTAGCGTCCGCACCGAGGGCGAGCGGATAAGCCTAGCGCCGAAGGAATTTCGTCTTTTGTTTCTGCTGCTAAGCTACGCGGGCAGAATTTTTACGAGATTTGAGATAATGAGCGAAATTTGGGGCTACGAAACGGACAGCGACGAGCGCGTCGTCGATACGCACATCAAAAAGCTACGAGCAAAATTTGAAAACTCCAAGGACTTTGAGATAATCACCGTGCGCGGGCTCGGCTACAAAGCGGTAAAAAAGGAGCGAGTATGAAAAAATACCTCATCAGCCTCAAAAGCTTCATCGCGTTTTACTCTTCGCTCGCATTCGGCGTGATAAATTTCATCGTCTGCTTTGCGGTTTGCATGCTTTTTTACATAGGCATCGGCGGCAAGATCGGCGGGTTTTGGGACGGAGTGGCGCTGTGCGCGATCATCTGTCTAATCACGATGGCGCTAAATTTCACCCTGCTTTACTTCGGGCTTAAAATTTTATTCCGCCCGATCAAGCGGCTACTTGGCGCGATCACTGCGATCGCAAACGGCGATTTTGAGGCGCGCGCCGAGCGCAAGATACACAGGTACCGCACCGATTATGTCTATATGCACGAGCTGGACGAGCTTGTGGTAAACGTCAATAAAATGGCGCAGAAGCTGCAAAAGCACGAGCAGCTACAAAAGGAGTTCGTCTCAAACGTCTCGCACGAGATGAAAACGCCGATCTCCTCGATCGCCGCGTTAAGCGAGATGATAGAGGGCGGCGTGAGCGAGGAGCGCGCGGTGCGATACGCAGCATCCATCGGCGCGGAAGCAAACCGCTTAAGCAAGCTCTGCACCGACATGTTAAAGCTAACCAGGCTTGATAGCGGCGCGGCGGTGCGCCTAGATGAAGCGGTGCGTATCGACGAGCAGCTGCGGCAATGCATCATATCGCTGAGCCAAAGCTACGAAGGGCACGAGTTCGAGCTAGATTTATCGCCGCTTAGCGTGCGATCAAACGCGGGGCTGCTAAATCAAATTTGGCGAAATTTAATCGAAAACGCGCTTAAGTACTCGCGCCCGGGCGGTAAAATTTTCGTCCGTTGTCGCGCTTGCGATGGCTTTGCACAGGTGATCGTAAAAGACGAGGGCATCGGTATCGCGCGCGAGAAGCTGGATAAAATTTTTGACCGATTTTATCAGTGCGAGGAATCGCATAAGGAGCTCGGCAGCGGACTTGGGCTTAGCATCGTACGCAGAGCGCTCGATATTTTAGGCGGACAGATCGAATACGAAAGCGAACCCGGCATCGGAACCGAGGCGCGCGTTAAAATTCCGCTTTAAATTTCAGATCAAGACGGTGCAGATGAGCTGCGTTTTGTAATTCGTAGCTCGCCGTAAAATTTCGCCCCACAGGCGCAAGTCGCGCCGATGCAAGCTTTGACGATACAGGCCCTGACGGCGCAATCCTGGCCGATGCAATCTTTGATGATACAAGTTTTAACGACGTAAAAAAGCGGCGTGTCGCGCGCCGCATTCACATAAAATTCTGCTTTAAATTTTATATCGATTTGCCGCGGACGCCTCGCGTGCCGCGACGAGGTCGGAATTCTGCTTTAAATTTACCGCGCATTACGACTTTACCGCACATTACGGCGGGCGGCAGGCTCGCTTAAATTTGCCACGCCTTAACACAGGTAGCTAAATTTTGCCTGAAATCTGCCGCCGCTCGCTCGCGCTTTGCAACGGACGGAGAAATTTTGCCGTAAATTTCAAAAGACACATTAAGAACACAATCACCTTATATAATCCCGCCCATAGATCGATCGGGCACGCCCCTAGCGGTCCGAGTCCGGCAAATAATAAAATTAAAAACAAAGGAGAAGCGATGAGTAAGGCCGTACTTCACTCGGTGCTAGCGATAGAAGCCATTTTATGGGGGCTTTTGTCGGCCGTGATTATAGGTGCGTAATTTTACGCTTTGAGCTCGGCGATCTGCCGAAATAATTTATAAAATTTACGAAATTTGCGCCCCGCTTCGCATCTGCTGCGAAAAGGGGCGCACCCTCGCTAATGATTTAAAACAAATTTTAATCCACCCGCCGCCTGTTGCGCAAACCTAACTACGTGCAAGCCCATGCCGCACGCAAACCTCGCTGTGTGCAACCTCGCCGCGGATAAGCCGACCGCGCAACTAAAAATCGAATAAAATTTTAAATACTACGAGCGGACGGACGAGCTAGTTGACGCCCTATTTATCCGTGCCTTTTGCAATATGCGCTTGCCCGCAAACAGCTTGCGATAGGAAATGATTTGAGCTGCGCAAATTTTAAAATACGCGACCCGCTCCCAAGCACGCAAATTCACCGCTTTTGCCTCTAAGAGTTTTTTAAAAGCTCTGAAGCTAAAATTTATCCCGATTTAAGATCAAATTTAAACCAAAAGGCGAAAATTTTACAAAAGATGCCGCAAGAGGCAAAATCTCAAAGGAGCCTAGCGTGAAAAGATTGATAAATTTCCTCGGGCGCATCTGCGCAGACCTGCTTGCAGGCAGAGCGCTACTGCATCCGATCCTGCTTACGATCGCATTTTTAGCGGCGAAATTCGGCACGCTATATATCATAGATCAAAAAATTTTAGAAAGCGGCTATGATTTGGGGATATTTGGAGAATTTGCTTATTACATATTTTTCGATTTTGTAGCGGGTGCCTATTTTATAGCTCTTTGCGCGCATATAATCTATGCTTCGCCTAAAGTCAAATCGCTTAAAATTTTACGTAAAATTTTACTCGCGATAATCTTAGCGTCTTGCGCGCTGGGTTATTTTGCTTCGGACGTAAACTACCAAAAACTAGGCGTCTTTGAAGCCTTTTTGATTGCCTCGCTAATTTGCATTTGCATCTATTCTGTCGCAACCGAAATATCAAACGACCGCTCAAACGCGGTATTTTGGGGTTTTGCTTATGTTCTTAACTACATAGGTGCCTTATTCGTAATATTTCATGCGCAAGCCGCCGAAGTCGCAGCCGTCATTTTAATAATCCTTTGTCCGCTTGCGTGGGCGTTTTATTTCAAATACGAATTTCAAAAATCGCTCGCGCAAACGGACGGAGTTTAAATTTTAAAATCTAAAGCATCCTTTAGGCCTAATTTAGGCGCGGCAGGCGAAACGAGTAGCGCTAGTTTAGGGCGATAATTTTTTTGATCGTTATACAAAGTATCGTGACGATAAGTGCGATCATCCAGCGCTTTTGAGCCTTTTTGCCGATCTTGTGCGAGGTTTTGACGCCCGCGTAAACGCCCGCTAGCGAGCCGATGCCTAGCAACGCGCCGATCTTGTAGTATACGAGCCCGTGCGCGGAAAGGCTCAGAAAGCCCGCACTTGAGGAAAATATCACGAAAAATAGCCCCGTGCTGACGGCCTTTTTGATGTCGTAGTTTAAAAAGCTGATCAAAATAGGCATTACGAATACCGCGCCGCCGATACCCACGCTGATCGCCACGGCGCCCACCGCAAGCCCAACGATAAAGAGCAAAATTTTAGATTCGTTGGCCTCGCCAGTGGGCTCGGTCGGGGTTTTGAAGAGTTTGATTAAATTTATGATCTGCACCAAAATGAGCGTACCCAGAAGGAATTTTGAGGAAAAATAGCTTACGATAAAGCCGCTACTAAGCGCTCCGCAAAAGCCTCCGAGCCCCAGCACCAGCGCCGGCGCGACGTCGAGCATTTTGCTTTTAAAATTTACGAACGAGCCGAAAATCGAGCTAAAGATCATCTGCATGATGCTGATGCCGATGGCGTACTTGACATCGTAGCCGAAGAGCATCATCACGGGAACCACGACCGTGCCGCCGCCGATGCCGAAAAATCCGCTGATAAAACCTACCGCAACGCCGATTAAAATGTATTCAAAAAACATCCGTATTCCTTATTTCAGCCCCTTTGGTCTCGCCGAATTCCGCTTTTTGCGGCTCGTCGTTAAAATTTACCGCTTGCAAGCGTTTAAATTTAGGCGCGAAATTTAGCAAATTTAAAGCTTATAGTCGTTTTGCTTCGCGCATCCATTCGCGGTAGCGCTCGCACGAAATTTTTACGTTTTCATATCGCAAGGTATCCGCGCGAAAGCATTTCAGGCTTAGTTCATTACCCTCAAAGCCCGCAAAATCAACCTGCTCGTAGATGTCATAACCGCCCTGTATATAGTCTAAAACATCGACATATCTCTGCTCTTCGCTCATCGGCTCGGCAAAGCTCACCAAATGCACGTCGTTTGGAGCCGCCCAGTAGCAGCCGTCCACGGCCAGCGCGTCCCAACCCCGCAGATAGTGCACGCCGTCCCAAATGAAGCTCTCCTTGCCATCTAGCCAGGCGTCCGGCACGAAGCGCATGATCTGCGCTGAGGCTAGATCAAGCACGCTATAGCCGTATAGATCCTGGCGAAAAACGAGGTAAAATTTGCCGTCTGCGTGGCGGATCAGGCTAAAAAATTCCGCCCGATCGTCTATACAGCGCCAGTTTATTATCTGCGGCGCGCCAAACAGCGTGTATTCGCCGCCGCTAAAGCTTGTCGCGCCGAGCCTATATGCGTCCTTTACGATCTCATATCCGCCGCTTAAATTTATCGTTTGGCGCCGGGTAAAATTTCGTCCCTCGAAAAGAGTTTCCGCCTGCCTGATGCGCGCTTGGTACTGCGCGGAATTTACGGCGTTTGGCATCGTGCGCTCCTTAAAATTTTATGCAAGCGGGTTAAATTTTGCGCTGCCACTAACAGCTCTCGCTTTTTAAATTTCATGTGAACCGAATAAACTTAGCCTCGCAGGGCGCAAAATTTGACCGATAAACGGCAAGCTCAATCATTTGGCGGCAAACCTACAACTACTAAGTGCAATTCGCGTGAACGCTATGCGCCCGCGCCGAAATTTTAAATCTTGCTTTGCGAATTTTTTAAAATTTACCCACAGCTTGGGTGCCCTGCCGATGTTTTGCAATACCGCGTCGCCTTCAACGCTTGCTCGCAAGAAGCTAAAATTTTACTAGCGTATAAAATTCCACGGCATTTTAAAATTTAACGACGTTTTAAATTCCATCGAAATTTGAAATTTCACAATCTTTAAAATTCCGCTAGCATCTTAAATTTTATCCGACGCGAGCAGGCAAACCGCCCGGACGGACAGACCACTCAAATTTACTCGCCCCGCGCGGCGTCGCTAGCTATTACTCAAATTTACTCTCCTCTGCAGTGCACTAGCGTATAAATTTAAAATTTTACTCGCCCGAGGCGCTGCGACTATTACTCGGATTTATTCTCCTCCTTGGCGCCTGAAATTTTATCCAGTACCTTTTTGCCGACCTCGCTTTGATTTAGCGCTTCGAGCATCGCGGCTAGCTGCG
>NZ_CALKTS010000207.1 GCF_937997595.1 uncultured Campylobacter sp.
ATAAAAATTTTATCTTTAAATTTAGAGCTTTGGATAAAATTTTTGATCGTAAAATCGGGCTCGTCGCACTCCTCCGCTTGCGCGCTTTGCGCTACATTTTGCGGCGCGTTTTCGCTCGCAGATTTTGAAATTTTTTCGCTCATGAGCGGAATTTCCTCACTCGCGGTAGAGCTAAAATTTGAAATTTCTCCGCTCTCGGCGGGTTTAAATTTTAAAATTCCGTCCCTTGCGGTGGGATCAAATTTTAAAATTTCGTCACTTGAGGTGGAGTTAAATTTACCTGCATCGCTGCTTTGCGGAGCGCACCCGTCCGAGTGAAATTTTAAAATTTCGCCGCGGGATTGTTTGAAAACATTTTGCGCCGCTGTATCTATAAATCCGCCGCTTTGTCGCACTTTGCTCTGTTGCGCTAGCCCTTGCGCTGCATCGTCCGGTAGGTTAAATTTCAAATTCTCGCCCGCCGCACTACTTTGCGAGGTGTGCCTGCCCAAGTGAAATTTTAAAATTTCACTTCCCGCGCCGCTACCCGCACCGTCATTCATGCCGCCCATGGAATTGTTTGCGCTGCCGCTCACATCGCCGCTACCGCCTATGTCTGCGCCGCTTTGTAAATGAGCTGAATTTGCACCGCCTGCGCCGCTATCCACACAACTCTGCGCACCATCATTCGGAATTTTACTCGCGCCGCAGTTTGTGCCGAGCTCAGCCTCGCGGCTAAATTTCAGCTTATAAATTTTGCCTAAAATTCTAATCTCGTCGCTTGCTAGTAGCTTGCTTTGCAGCCGCTCTAGCGTTTGGCGGATCCAGCTTTCGTGCTTTAGGATGAAATTTTCTGCCTGCGCCGTGGTGTAGGAGCGCGGCACGCTGACGCTGATCTCACACTCTTTATTGATGCGGATGCGCGCGTATTTCATCCGCTTAAAGCGCAGGCTGATCTGCAAGCCTAGCAAATTTAGACTAACTTTTTGCTCTGCCATTTTTTGCTTATCCATCTCGCCGTATTCGCGCTGCCGCGCAGCCACTCGTCGCAGAAAAACCCGATCCAAACG
>NZ_CALKTS010000208.1 GCF_937997595.1 uncultured Campylobacter sp.
CCCAGACGCGAGCAAGCGAAGCTTTGGCAAGTATCGCGATCTGGGCGCGTACGGACACGGGCATTTGCCGGGCGCTAGCTGCGACGACCTCAGCGCTCGCATAGATGGGCTTTTTCGGGGCATCGGGCGCTACGATCTGGATGCGCGCAGGCGCGAGCTTTTGCGGGGTTCTGGATGTATCGATGTCGGCGCGGGCAGACACAGCCTCACACAGGATGCAGGGCACCGCGGTTTTATCACACCGAAATACGAACTGCACAGCCGTGCGAACTGCGATTATAGCGTGAGCGTGCTCCTGAACGGCGCAGTGTGCTGCGGTTTTACCGCGCGAAATTTAGCGCAATTTAGCAACGATACATACTGCGGCTCTAGCGCGAGCGCTTGCTTACGGCGCGTTGGCGCGAACCGAGATGTCCACTCACGCCGCGACCCTAGCAGGAGTGTCAGCTTGCGACGCAGCTCTAGCACGAACGGCCGTTTGCAATCTAGTATGAGCGGACGCTCGCAGCGCAATTTCAATGCAGGCATTTGCTTGCGTCGCGTTGGCACGAAGCAGAGCGTTCATTTGTACTTCAAATTTGGCGCGAACCGAGACACCTTTCTACGTTGCGGTTTTGATACATGCGGATTTAGCGCGAAGTGTAGCACTCAAAAAACTATTTTGGGTGCCTGCCACTCGCTGTTTTGCGATGCAAGTGGGCTAGGTAGCGAGCAAAATCCCACTCTAGGCACCTTTTGTGCGGTGCAGAATTTTTTGAATTTACATGTCGCGCGCGATTTTAAGAATTTTAGCCCCGTAAATTTGAAGAAATTTAACCTCGCCGCCTCGCAATTTGTAAATTTAAAAAAGCAAATCCGCGCCGGCGAAGGTGCCAAGAAGAGCGCCGGTCCGTACAATTTGACGAGTTTTGGGCGCGAGACCCGCACGCCGGGCAGACTGGGCCCTGAAAATAAAATTCCCGCGCCGCGTAGATTTTACTTTGAGAGTGCGGTTGGTGCGCCGTGCGGACCCGGCCTCGGATACAGAAATTGCGAATTTGCGCAAAATTCTAAAGTTTGTGCCTCGGATTTTACACAAAATTTTAAAAATTTTGACCGGGGCTTGGAAGCCGAGCCCGTGCAAAATTGTAAAATTTCCGCTTTAAATTTTATACAAAATTTTTGGAATTCCGCTCGCGGTAGGGAAGTTGGGTCTATGCAAGGCTTCGGAAATTCGGGCCGAAATTTTGAGCCGAAATTCCCGCAGAGCGCTAAGAATTTCAAGCAAAATTTCGAGCAAAATCTCTCACAGAGTGCCAAAAATTCCGATCGCAATTCGGAGGCAGAGCCCGTGCGAGGCTTTAAAAATCAAAATTCCGCTCAGGTTTTTTTACAAAGTATCAAGAATTTTGATCAAAATTCTTTGTCGAGCTTTCCGCAAAACGGTAAAATCTACGATCAAAATTCTACTCAGGGTTTTTCGCAAAGTGGCAGAAGTGCCGAGCCAAATTCCAAACCGAGTTTCTCGCAGAACATTAAAAATTCCGAACGGAATTTACCGCTAAGCTTCTTACAAAGCGTTAAAAGCTCCGATCAAAGTCAAAATTCCAAACCCGCCTCCGCGCAAAACTTTAAAAATCAAAATTTCGCGTGGGATTTCTCACAAAACGGAAGAAGCGCCGAGCCAAATTCTGTTCAAAACTTCTCGCAAAGCTCTAAAAATTCCGATCGGAATTCCAAAGCTAACTCCACGCAAAACCAAACAGAGCCAGTTTCGTCGCAGGAGCTCAAGAATTCCGATCGGAATTTTAAGGCTAATTCCACGCAGGATAATCAAGCGGAGCCGA
>NZ_CALKTS010000209.1 GCF_937997595.1 uncultured Campylobacter sp.
AAGGGCACGTGCATGTAGAGCATATATTTTTTATCGGGGTTTGGAATTTTGGCGATATTTTCCTGCGTGATGTCGATTCTAAGGGAGTTGTATAGGGATTTTTGCATAGTTTCGGCGGCATATTTTTTGGCGAAGCTATGCACCATTTGACTGATAAAATTCATAAAACTTTAACCTTTTTTAAACTTAAAAATTAACTTTTGAAGTTTATCGAAAACTAACTTATAAATTTATCAATAATTCAATAAAAAGTGTAGCGCCGCCATATATATTAGCGTAGGAAGAGCTATCGTAACGAGCGAGTTGCGGAATTTAGCATGCACGACAAACGCCATAATCAGGCAAAGTAGCAGCGCCGCCGTTTGCAGCACGTCCGCGCTAAAAGTCCGCTCGCCTGAAAAGCTGGGCAGCATCGTCTTAAGCGCATAGATCGTCAAAACGACCATTATCAAAAGGCCCGAGTTTTTCTGCAGATACGATAAGCTTGGACTCGCGGTCTTTTTCTTAAAAAGAAACAGCGGCAAAAATCGCGTCAAAATCGTAGCTAGCGAGGCCAGAAAGATATAGGGCAAAATTTCCACTACCTGCTCCTTTTTAGGAATTTTCGCAGCCTGCGTCCCGTGCGTGAAGGTTGCTCGAAGTATTTACGAAAGAGCAACAAAACCGCAGTGCCAAAAATCAGAGTGCCGAATAAAAAGTATTTTGTAGGAAAGATAAAAAGCCCCGCAAACGCGCAGGCAAAGCCCAGAAATAGCACTTTGTACTGCGGATTTGCTTTAAAAACCTCATAGCTTAGCATCGCAAAAAGCGCCGTCAGGCTAAACTCGACCCCGCTAAAATCAAGCTTTAAGCTTGCCCCCAAAACAGCCCCCGTAACGACGCCCGCAACCCAGTAGGATTGATTTAAAATTGCCGTTAGATTATAGAGCAGATCAAGCTCTTTTAGTCTTTGCGGCGTTACGGGTCGCTCGCCGCCAAGCTCCTCGGGGCGCAAAAAAGCGCGCGCTTTAAGCAGCGCAAAGGTTTCATCTGTAAGGGCGTATACGGCGTAAATTTTATGACGCACGAAGCGCAGTTCCTCAAGCAGCGACATCGTGTAGAAAAAATGGCGAAAATTTAGCAA
>NZ_CALKTS010000210.1 GCF_937997595.1 uncultured Campylobacter sp.
TACTTCTAAATTCCATTTTTTACCGCTCGCAAAAAGCGGAATTTAGAAATTTAATTTAAAGGAGCAGCGATGAATGAAATTTTTACACGCACGAGCGTGCGGAATTTTACCGAAAAAATGCCGAGCGACGATCAGATCGAGCTCGTGCTAAAAGCCGCGATGCAAGCCCCTAGCGCGGGCAATCAGCGCTCATGGGAGTTTTACGTAGTACGCGACCGCACCGCGCTTACTCTACTTAGCAGCGTCGGCACCTACGGCGGCTGCACGAAAGATGCGCCGCTTGCGATCGTGGTCTGCACGCGCAAAAGCGGCTTAAAATTCCAGCCCTACGCTCGCTACGACTGCGCTTGTGCGGCAGAAAATCTCTGGCTAGCGGCGCACCATCTGGGGCTTGGCACCACGTGGCTGGGCGTAGCGCCCGATATTTACGCGATGGAGCGCGTAAGAGAAATTTTGGATCTGCCTGGGCATTTGGAGGCGTTTTGCATTATGCCTTTGGGCTTTCCGTCTCGCGTCACAAAGGCGCATTCACGCTTTGAGCCCGCTAAAATTCACTTCGTAGGCTAGATATGTTTATTTCGCAGAGTAAAATCGACGATCTAATCGCTAGCGACGGCGCGTTTTTGGACCTTACGACCGAGCTTTTGCGCGGCTGCGTGGATTTGGGCGCGCCCGCGCGGCTTTCGATCGTAACGAGGCAAGATCTGATCTTTAGCGGCGGGGGGATTGCGCGCGAAGTGGCGGCGCGCTTCAGTTGCGAGACGCAGCGACTAGCGCGCGAGGGAAGCGCATTTTGCGCAGGGGATGAAATTTTTAGCGCGCAGGGGAGCTTTGAGAGCTTGCATAAAGCTTGGAAGATCGTTCAGATCGTGTTTGAGTACTCCTGCAAAATTTCGACCTACGCGCACGAGATGGTTGCGCTGATGCGAGAGGCTAATCCGCGCTGCGTGCTGGGTGCGACACGCAAGAGCTTTCCTTTTGCGAAGGAGCTTTGCGTAAATGCGCTGATCGCAGGCGGCGGAACGATGCACCGCCTGGGGCTGCACGACAGCGTCCTATTTTTTTCAAACCACATCCGCGCGTTTGCGAGCTTTAGCGAGTTTTGCGCGCAGATCGCTAAATTTAAAGAGCGCGCGCCCGAGCGAAAGATAATGATCGAAGTAGCGAGCGAGCTCGAATTTAGCGAGCTTTTAAAATACGCGCCTGATGCGATAATGTGCGATAAGATGAGCCCTAGCGAGCTTAGAGCCTGCGTTTTGAGGCGAGATGAGACGGCGCCGCAGATTAAAATTTGCGCCGCGGGCGGTATAAATAAAAATAACTGCGCAGAGTTTGCAGCTACCGGCGCGGATGTGCTCGTAAGCTCGGCGGTTTGGAATCAGGGCGTGTGCGATCTAGGCGGAAAGATAGAATTTATCTAAATATTAAATTTTAAATTTAAGGCGCAGAAGTCTAAAACAAGGCATAAAAACGCGATTTATTAATAAATAAGAGTATATTTTGTAGAATTCCTAAAATTTCAAAAAAGGATTTTCATGAAAAAAATTGCTTTTATTTTAGCGCTTACAGCAAGCGTTTCGTTCTGCGCGGATCAGCTGATAATCGCAGCCGGCGGCGGATATAAAAAGCCCGTCTCTGCCGTGATAGAAAATTTGAAAAAAGAGGGCATGGACGTGGCGGGATCGTTTGCCAACCTCGACCAGCTCGTCATTCAATCGCGCGAGAATAAAATTTCATTCATCGTGGGCGACGAGGCGTTTTTGAAAAAAAAGCGATCTAAATATCACTAAATTTGGACGCATCGGCCGCGGTACGCTTGTTTTGGTGACGCCGAAAAATATCAAAATAAACGATGCCTCCGAGATCGCAAAGTTCGATAAAATCGCGATGCCCGATCCTAAAAAGGCGATTTACGGTATCAGGACGAACGAGTTTTTACAAAACGCCAAGATGGATGGGGTAAAAGATAAAATTTTAGCCGTTGCAGGCGTGCCGCAGGTGGTCGCTTACGTCATCAACGGCGAGGTGCAGGCGGGCTTTATCAACAGCACCGAAGCGGTCGCCAAAAAAGATGAGTTCGGCTCGATCATCTACATCGACGAGAGCCTCTACAGCCCCGCATACATCGGCATCGCAATGCTTAGCGCGTGCAGCGAGCAGGCGCTTTGCGAAAAGGTGATGGAGGAGTTTAAGTCGGATCGCTCAAAAGAGATTTTTTCAAAATTCGGTCTTAAATGAGCGATATCGCTTGGATCGCGCATCCTTTGCTTTTAAGCGTCAAAGCCCTGTTTTGCAGCTTTTTGCTACTGATTACGGCAGGGCTTGCGATTGCGTATTTTTTAGCTTTCAGCAAAGCTAAATTTAAAAAGATCGTCGAAATTTTAGTGATTTTTCCGCTCATCTTCCCGCCGATCGCGACGGGATTTTTGCTGCTTTATGTTTTTGGAAAGAGTGGATTTATTGGCTCTGCGTTAAATTTAGACATCGTTTTTAACTTTTCTTCATTGGTAATCGCCGCATTTTTGGTGGGGCTGCCGCTGTTTGTAAAGCCCGTGTGTGCGAGTTTTGAGCTGTTTCCGAAAAGCCTAATCGAAGCCGCGCAAATTTTAGGCAAAAATAGAGTTCAAATTTTCCTCTTCGTCATTCTTCCTAGCTCGCTTAAAACGCTCGGCTCCGCGCTTATTTTAGCGCTCTCGCGCGGGCTTGGCGAAGTGGGTATCACGCTGATGCTGGGCGGAAACATCGTGGGTAAAACTGACACGCTAGACCTTGCGATCATGGGCGCCGTGTATGACGGAGAAAACGAGCGGGCGCTGATTTTAAGCCTTTTGCTCGTGATTTTCAGCTTGATCTTATTCTTCGCGATAAGTCTTTTAGATAAAAAGCAAAATTTATCTAAATAAGAAAAATTATTTTTTAAGTATTTTTGGATAAAATTGCACTCGCATTTTATTTTAAAGGATTTATTATGAAGAAATTTCTAATTTCATCAATTTTAGTCGCAAGCGCCTTGATCGCTCACGAGCACGGCGATATGCAAAATTTCGATCCTAAGACGGGCAAGCACCTCGTCATCGCTATGGAGCAGCTGGGCGAGAAGGGCAACGTGAGCGTCGGCGAGGTCGTAGCGGTCGAGACGAACTACGGCGTGGCGTTTTTCCCGAATTTAAAGGGTCTTGCTAGCGGCGTGCACGGCTTTCACGTGCATCAAAACGCCGACTGCGGCGCAAATGAGAAGGGCCTAGGCATGAAAGCGGGCGGTCACTGGGATCCGAGCGACACCAAAAAGCACTCGTTTGCTTGGGATGATAGCGGCCACAAGGGCGATCTGCCTGCGCTTTTTGTCGATGCCGAGGGTAATGCGGTCTATCCGGTGCTAGCTCCGAAGATCAAGAGCCTCGATGAGTTAAAGGGCCACTCGCTAATGGTTCACGTAGGCGGCGATAACCACAGCGATCATCCGAAACCGCTCGGCGGCGGCGGCGCTAGAATGGTCTGCGGCGTTATAAAATAAGCGCTCGACAAAATACTTTGCGGAGCTTTCGCGCTCCGCAAATCTTTTCGATAAAATCAACCTCGCAAATTCAAGACGAAAGATGATCCTCGCGCTCAATCAGCATAAGGGCGTAAATTCCTGCCGTTACCGCCAAAATCACCGCCGCAATTAAAATCGTATATAAACCCAAGATCTTTTGTAAAAGCGCCGAAGCGATGCCGCCCGCAACGAAACTGATTACGAGGGCTGCGTATATGAAAACCGAGCGCTTATCTTCGCTTTTACGGTGCATTACGTATTCGCCCAAAGAGATCATCGTCTTTTTGAGATTGCCCGTAGTAAAGGCATTGTTATAGCCTCTGCCGGCGACCTCGCTAAACGCCGTCGTTTGCATCGCCATCCCCAGTGCAAGCGGCGGCACAATATAGATATCTGGCATATCCGCAGGCAAAAATCCCACGATGGCGCAAAACGTAATCAGCGGCACTATCGTAGCAAGCCGCCAAAACGCGCTATGAAGTTTTGTATGCAGTATGCTTACCGCAAAAACGCCCGCCATAAAAGCAAGCATCGTAACGCCCTTCGTAAGCGCTCCGTCAAAATTCCGCGTCGCCAAATCCACCGAGAGAAAGGTAACGTTGCCCGTCTGCCCCGCCACTAGCGTGCCGCCGCGCTTTATGAAGGTATAAGCGTCGATAAAACCGCCGCAAAACGTCATCGCGATGCCAAAACCCATGCCCTGATAGATGTTTGCGCCAAGGCTCGTCCGCGCAAAATTTAAAATTTTCATCCAGCTTCCTTAAATTTTTGAAAAATTATAGCGATTTGAAATAATTTTAAAATTTAGCCTACTTGTATATGCTTATAAAATGAGCTTACGCGTGATTTCTATGCGCTTAAAAGCGGCTTCGCGAAAGAACGAATTTGCACGCCCGAGCGCACGTAAATTTAAAATTTACGCATAAATTTAAGCTCGTATGTCAAAGGCAAACTTGTCGGTAGCGCTCGCAAAATTTCAAAATTTAACCCTCTTTGCGACTTTTGCGAAGCTTAACTTTTTCTTCACGACTTTTTTCTACAATCACGCCAACTTTCACAAAGGAGAGAGAATGAAAAAGATTGTTTTAGCAGGCGTTTTAGTCGCGGGCGTGCTGTTCGCCGCAGATTTTCAAAATAGCACTCCCGAGCAGATCAATGCTGCAGTCGCGGGCGCCGATGCTAAGAGCTTAAGCGAAGCGGCGTTTGAGATCGACAAGCGCGCAGGCGAGCTAAGGGCGCAGGCAAGGGATCTCAAGCGCGGATTTAAGACGGAGTTTAAAAAGAAGCTGGACGCTATGGGCGTCGAGGATCGCGAGAAATTCCTAGACGAGTTTAGAAAAAACTATAACGCCCAGGCGGGCAAGCTAAGCGTCGAGCA
>NZ_CALKTS010000211.1 GCF_937997595.1 uncultured Campylobacter sp.
TCGAGGCAAGGTATATATATTGGAGGATCCCAAGGTAAAGGAAGCATATAGCGCGATAGAGTTACCGTATAGCATTAAGATAGATGGAGAAACTTTTACCAGAAAGTATAAAAATCTTGCGGCGGCATATTATTTTTTAAACGGTGAGGAAGGATTTGGCTGGAGTAAGCTCGTATCTATATCATATTTCAACGACGTAAAAAATATCGATGAGTATGCGTATGGGATATATCAAGCGATCGAAGAGGCCAATGCGGGAAAAAAACAAGAGGATCGACGTTCCTTCGGCATTTTAAAGACCAGCCATACGCAAGCTATAATAGTACTCCTCAATCCGCCCGCCCCCGGAGATCCTAATTTCAATAAATATGAAGTCGATCTAATGGTTGCAGATATGCAAAGCTGCGGACTTGTACTTGTGCAATACGCGAAAAATTTTGATTCGGATAGAGATTTTAAAAAGATGCGAAAATTTATAAAGGAAAATAAAGCTAAAATTTTACCGCAGATGCCTAAGATCAAGTGCAGGTAGCGCCGAAAAGCCCAGCGTGCGATAAAATTTTACCGCAGCGGTTTTAAAACGGCGCAAGCCTTTAAATTTATGGCAGCCTGCAATGAAGCGCTAAAATTTTAAGATAAATTTTAATCCGGATAAAAAGCTCTGTAGCCAAAATAACGATCCGCGCGGCTAAATTTAAAGGTAAAATTTCAATCTTTGCGGATAAATTTATACGACTTGCTTCAAAGCTAAAATTTCAAAATTTCATAGAGCAAAACCGGGGCGCAAAAGGCGCGGAATTTAAAATTTTAGCTGTTTTGCATAATCCCCTTTAGGCTGCGATACTCTTCGCATTCGCCCGTTAGCTTCGCGTCGGTGCCGATAGCGAGGATGCGGCCGTTTTTCATCACGGCGATATTATCCGCGCGCTCGATCGTGGATAGGCGGTGAGCGATTACAAAGACGATTTTGCTTTGTTTGATCTTTTCGATGACGTTTGAGATCT
>NZ_CALKTS010000212.1 GCF_937997595.1 uncultured Campylobacter sp.
CAAGTACCCGGTCGCCATCAGCGGCGCGCACTCTAAATTTAGGCTCCACTCGCAGCTAAACAACTCGCTCATCCGCAACTACGCCGAGATCGCGGGCCGCGAACCCGCGCTAATTAGCCCAGCCACGGCAAAGGCGCGCGGTATCAAAACAGGCGACGTGGTAAGGATCTATAACGACCGAGGCGAGATCCTCTGCGGCGCGCTGGTAAGCGAGCGAGCGCAAGACAACGTCGTGATCGTGAGCGAGGGCGCATGGTACGATCCGGCCGTCTGGGGTGAGAAAAGTCTTTGCAAGCACGGTAACATAAACGTGCTAACCAAGGACGTACCGAGCTCGCAGCTATCGCAAAGCAACACTGCGCACACGAGCATGGTACAGATCGAGAAATTTAAAGGCGAACTACCGAGCATAACGGCGTTTGATAGGCCTGTGACGATAGAGGCTTAGACACTACTTTCTTTGAGCGAGCTGGAATTTTGGTTTTGAAGGCTATAAATTTAGGACTCCTGAAGGCTGCACGGACGAAATTTATCCATGCTTCGTGCGACCTTTCTTGAAATTTCGGTTTTAGAATTTAATCTTTAAAGACGCATGCAAAACCATGCTATATGCGGCTGCAAGCTGCGAATGCAGATTTTCGTTTTCCTTTCGGTAGCTGCGCGAAGCCGATCCGCGCGGCTTTTTTGAAATTTTGATTTTTAGTTCTCTAAACGGCTAAGAATTTTGACTTTTTGCGAATTTTAAATTTGAGATGACTTCATCCATTGCGCCACTCTGCATTAAACGACTTGCACTCTCTGCGGCGCAAAAATACTCCTTCGCAAACTCAAAATTTAAAGATTTTATATATTTTTGACCTTGCGGGGGCGGCTTAGGATTGCCGCGCAGAGCCGATTTTAGCGCGACGTACAGCGCGCACGAAAAATATAATTCGCCATTTATAGATATCTTTAAATTTAGACGCTTACATTCATGCGACGGATTATTTATGCTTCGCGCCAAAAGCCAGCGGCGACAAAATTTTAAAATTTTGCGCCTTAGCGACAAATTTAATCACGATAAAATTTGCGCGTGAAGCAAAAACAAATCTGCGCAAAGATAGAATTCCCAACCGCCGCGAGCGTGAAATTTTAAAAGCAGCGACCATATCGAAAAAGGCGCCGTTATAAATTTACAGGCGCCGTGTACGTTGGTAAAATTCCAAAGCCAAAATCCATGAGCGACACAGGCGGGGCGATGCGGGTTAAATTTATGCGCACTTTAAAAATGACAAAACGCTTTAAAAAAATCTAACCGCGCTCGCGCTATTAAATTTTAAAAGTGAGCAATTGCGCCCAAACTAGCTAAATTTAAAATAAAGCAAACGCTTCGTTTATGCTACGAATGCCGCTTGTCTGCAAGCTATCGCTCGAAAGCTCTATGCCGCAAGCGCCCTACGCTACGACGTTTGGAAACTCATAGACCACGCGGCCGCTTTTGATCGTGCATACCGCGGCGCCCGTAAGCTGCTTGCCGAAAAGCGGCGAGTTGCGCGATTTGGACT
>NZ_CALKTS010000213.1 GCF_937997595.1 uncultured Campylobacter sp.
ATCGCCAATGCAAACTGCGGCTTGTAATCCCTAAAATAGGGCTTAAAGCGCGATAGTAAAGTTTTAAAGCCGTTCAAATGCTATCCTTTTTTATAAAATTTTTAAAATTTAAAATCCAGAAATTCATGAAATTTCAAAATTCTTGAAATTCCAAAATTTATAATTCTAAAATTCCTAAAATTTCAAAATTTATAATTCTAAAATTCCTTAAATTTTAGAATTTCGGCCGCGAGGCAGCACAAAATTTATGGGGCGGCGCGGGGCTAATTTGCGCTTCGCAAGCCCACTAAATCAACTCGCTCGCATGCGGCGACCGTGCGGATGACGCCGAGATTTAGCTTTTTTGTTTGCCGCTTTTAAAGCGTAAAGCGCTTTAAAATGGCTTTTGCGCATCGCAGAGCGGTTTTTACATTACCATTTTTAAAGCGCAAAGCGCCTTAAAAGCGAGCGAGTTTTATTCATCGCGATCTCTGAACACTTTCGCACGCCATAAGCGTTAAATGCTTTGAGGCGTCATAAAGCGCTACAAAGTGCCGTATCGTAATTGCATCGCGTTATATCGCTATTTTGCAGCGCCGCGCCGCATTGCGCTTTTGCGCCGCCGCACCGCCGAATGAAAATCGCAGCCTGTCTTGTGGCTTTGCCGCTACATCAGCCGTATCGACAAATGAAATCGCGACTTTCATCGCTGCGTGCACCCGCGTACAATATCGCTATAAAAATCGCGCCAAAATTTGCACGTCACCACAGCATGTTCCACTGCACCTAGTCGCGTTAAAATTTACGCACAGGCTGCCGCAGTGCTACTTTCACTGCGCTGCATCGCAACTTTGCATCGCCAATTGCCATAAAATCGCACTAAAATTTACGCACAGACGAAGCCGTAGTGCTACCGCTGTACCGCGCTATATCGCGCCGCCGTATCGTCCATTGCCGATAAAACGCGGTAAATACGCGCAGACGAGCCGTAGCGTTACTCCATTTTGCCACGGCTATATCGCGCCGCCGCATCAGCTGAGCCGACGAATGAAAATAGCGATCCGCCTCGCGCTTCTGTCGCCGCGTCACGCCACACATCGCTCCTGCACTGTATCGCTAAATAAAATCACGCCGCGGTATAGCAATGCTTTAGATAAAAATCACGCTAAAATTTTCGCGCGGATTAGCGTCCTGATTTACGCTTTGTATCGTAAAATCATAAAATTTAACGTAAAATTTTGTGCTAAATTTTACGTTTTATTCTGCTGCGGCCTCCCAAACGGTGCCGCCAGGCGTATCCATCACTTCGATCTTCATATCCGTAAGGCGCGCCCTGATGGCATCCGCGCTCGCAAAGTCCTTTTCTGCCTTCGCCTGCGCTCGCTGTTTTATCAGTTCCTCGATCTGCGCTCTTTGCTCCGCGTTCACGCCGAAGCGAAAGTATTCGGTCTCATCCTCATATAAAATTCCAAGCGTCTGCTTCGCAAACTCCAAATTCGCAGCGATCTGAGCCTTTAGCGCCTTGTCTTTCGGCGCGCGATCTAGCGCTTCGTTCGCGTTTGCTACGAAGTTACCTAGCACCGCAAGCGCGCCCGAAGTGTTGAGATCATCGCTTAAAAACTCCATCATCTCCGATCTAAATTTAGCCTCCGCAGCAGGCAGCTCAGGCGTAGAATTTTGCCCTGCAGAGGGAGCTAAAACGTCACGGACGCGCTTTTTAAGGCGGTAAATTTTATCTAGCCTCTTTTTGCTCGCAAGCAGAT
>NZ_CALKTS010000214.1 GCF_937997595.1 uncultured Campylobacter sp.
TTGCGCTTCAAATTTAATGCGGTAATTTTAGCGAAATTTTAATATAAAGCAAGAAAGGCGGCGTTAAATTCATGAAAATTTATGTTTTATACGGGAATGATGGACTAGTCGGCGGAGTTTATCGGTTGGAATTTATCGGTGCCGCGCGGCGAGAGGCGGTTTAAATTTTAAAATTTGCAGCGTTTGCTTTGGCGCGTTGCGCGGCGGTGGAAATTTTATCGCGGATCGGTCGTCTTGGTGCGGCAATGGAGACCGCTTGCGCTTTACGCACAGCTTTGGCAGCTGGGCGGCGTGAGCGAGGCGGACGGCTTTGCGGCGTCTGCTGCGGCAGAAGCAGTGAAGAAGAGTGCAATAGCTGCGGCGGAGATATCGGCGATGAAAGGCGATAGTATCGGCAGCGGCGGCTATGAGGCAGCGGCGAAATTTTGATTTTGGCGGCGTCAGAGAAGCTTTTCTTAAAGATGAAATTTTAATCAAAGGCAGGAGTAGCGTCAGTAGAACTTTGATTAAAAACGGCGCGTAGCGACTCTGGTAAAAACTAGCGGCAATGCCTGATCTCTAAAATTTTAATCGAGAATACTTGGAATGCGAGAATTTCTAGCGATAATTTTAGCTCGTCCGAGTCGGAATTTTGATCGAGAGTATCTGGCGATAGAATTTCATTCAAAGCTAGCAATGGCGAAATTTTATGGCTTCGAAAACGGCAGTAATTTTACTATTTGAAGGCAACGGGAGGGGGGGGATACAGCTTTTTATATAATTTTTCTGCGAGTCTGCCGTGATCTTTTCGCGATTTTTTAAAATTCCAGACGGTATTTGCGCGGTTTATATATGACGAAATTTTATTGCTAGGTGAAATTTTCATAGCAATTTTAAATTTACAAAGCCGTTTAAATTTGTAAAGTTACTTCCCGCTGCGTCTCTTTTTTTAAGTTTCTTGCGTGTAAATTTTTAATCGGCAGCTCTATCTAATCCGCAAAATTTTAGTTTTTGAAATTTTATATATTTTCGAGCTTGCGTTTTGGCTGAAATTTTGATCCACGACCTGATCCGCCGCCCCTTTCGCCCAGGTTTCGTCGAAGTTTTGTCCGTTTAAATTTGCGCTGCTGGAGTAAAGCCAGTCAAATTGCCTCAAAAACTCCTCGTGAGCACACCCTTTTACGACGCGCACGGCCTTGGCGTTTGGGTATAAAAACGTTGTGTTTCTCGCGCGACGCACTAAATTTTTAAATTTAGCGGGCACG
>NZ_CALKTS010000215.1 GCF_937997595.1 uncultured Campylobacter sp.
GGTGATAAATTCTGCGAGCTGAGCTAATTTAAGCCCATTATTAGATTAGTTATGTATAATGCGACTTCTTTTTGTGGACAGATGGGTGAGTGGCCGAAACCACACCCCTGCTAAGGGTGCAGCTTCTAACCGGGGCTCGAGGGTTCAAATCCCTCTCTGTCCGCCACTATTTTAAAATTTAAATCAATAAAATTTCACTTCCGTGGTTCAGTCGATTCTAGCTGCCTAGGATGCTACCTAAAAGCAGCACTGGCATCATTAGTGGCATTACGATGAGCCCTTGTATATCGGTATCCATTTTCGCATCGCGCTCGCTTTTGATCCCGCTATCGACCGCTATACGCGCAGGGTACTCGATCGGCACGCCTAGGCGGTGCGATCTGCGCAGCTCGTCGTGATCTTTTAGGCGCTTAAAATATTTGCCTTCGATCAGATAAGAGTAGCGAAACGTAGAGCTATACGCTGGCTCGAGCTGCTCTGGATCGTCCATCAGCTTAGCCTGCACGGATAGCGGCAGATCGTATTTTACAAGCTCTATTTCATGCTGGATATACGCAGCATCGCTGCCTTCATTGTATCTGTCGATCGTGAGCATGCTTACGTTGCGCCTTATCGCGTCTTTATTTAGCGACGCCAGACTCGCAACCTTGGCGCGCACGGCGCTAAGATTCGCATCAAATATGTAATCATAAATCTCGCCGCTCATACGCAGCTGACCGCCAGACGGCGCGCTCATAGCGATGATATGCTCGCGCCCTTGCATGTAGCCCGGAAAATTCTTACTCGCGCATCCGCTAAAAATCCCACAGCATAGTGCTAAAACCGCGCCGCAAATCCAAAATTTCATAAACTTCCTTTGTAAAATTTAAAGACGGATTGTATTAAATTTTGCCTTAATGAGAGTGGAATTTTATGACGTGGCAAAATGGGATTCTGCGCGAAATTTCGCGACGGCGACGCGTAGAATTTCGCGCGGACTTTTATGAAATTCCGATGAGATTTCACAAGAACTGAAGCCGGAATGCGCGGAAGAGGTAAAAGAAGCACAAGAGCGCTATCGAGATTTAAAATTTTAAAATCTCGAGGAAATTTCGCGAAAGGAAGCGAGCCATTTGTGCGTCAAAAATTTAACCGTCATCGCGAGCTTGCTTTTAAATTTTAAAATTTTACGACAGGCTTTAGAATTTAAAATTCCAAAGCCCTTTTTGATATGCGGCGCGCTACTTTCGATTTGCGTTAGCAAGCATCAGCTTTATGCGGTTTTCCTGATTTACTGCGCTTGCGCCCGGGTCGTAGTCGATCGCGGCGATGTTTGCTTGCGGGTAGTTCTGTTTGATCTTTCGGATCATTCCGCGCGCGATGATGTGGTTTGGCAGGCAGCCGAAGGGCTGCGCGCACACGACGTTTTGTATACCGTGGCGCATAAACTCGACCATCTCCGCCGTCAGCAGCCAGCCCTCGCCCATCTTCACGCCGTGACCGATGTAGCCGTCAGCGGCGGCACGAACCTCGCTAAATGGGCTCGGCGCGCGAAATCCGAAGCGCTTCATCTGCTTAATCATCATGCGCTGGAAAAATTCCACTACTTTAGCGACCGCAAGCGAGCCGTAATACGCCGCGCCGCCCTTGCCGTAGAGCTGCTTGTCGTAGACCGCATCGTAGATGCAGGTAAGCACGAAGTCCATCAGCCCCGTATTTACGGGCTCAGCGTTTTCGCGGATGAGGTAGGCGTTTAGGCCGTTGTTGCCGATGGGCGAGTATTTGAGATAAATTTCGCCCACGATGCCTACTTTTACTCGCGGCTTATCGTCGCGCTCGATTTTAGCGAACTGCGAGAGGATAAATTTGAAATTTTTCTTGAGATTGAAAAACGATCTTTGATCGGTCAAATTTTTGATCCGCTCGGCGCAGAGTTCGTAAATTTCATTCGTTTGATTTTTGATCTTTTCGTAGGGCTTGCACTGATTATACAGCCCCATCATCAAATCGCCGTAAAATATCGCGGCAAAAAGCTTTAGAAGCGATTTTTTGCCGAGGCTAAATTCGTTCTCATCTAGCGAGCCGAAATTTAACGAGATCGCGGGGACGTAGCTAAAGCCGCTGTCCTCAAGCGCTTTGCGAAGCAAATTTATGTAGTTACTCGCTCTGCAGCCGCCGCCCGTTTGGCTGATGAGAAGCGCTACTTTGTGCGTATCAAACTCGCCACTTTTGAGCGCGTCGATGAACTGCCCGATGACGAGCAGCGCGGGGTAGCACATATCGTTGTGGACGCTGCGAAGCCCTTCCTCGACGATATTTTGACGATTTTCGCCGAGTAGGACGCTCTTATAGCCCTCGTCGCGCAGCACGCCTTGCATAAAGCGAAAATGCGGATCGATCATCGTGGGGATCAATATTGTGTGGGTGGCTTTCATATCTTTCGTAAATTTAGCAAACATTAGCGCGCATCCTTTCTTGCTTCTTGTTGCGCGCCTTGCCTTTCGCGCTCTATCATAGTCGCTTTTAGGCTACGCAGGCGGATCTTGACCGCACCTAGGTTCGTAACCTCGTCGATTTTAAGTTGAGTGTAAATTTTACCGTTTTGACGCAGTATGTCGCGCACCTCGTCGCCCGTGATCGCATCTATCCCACAGCCGAAGCTCACTAACTGCACCAGCTGCATGCGCGGGTATTTACAGATGAAGCGTGCCGCGCTATAAAGCCTGGCGTGGTAGGTCCATTGATTAAGGCTTTTCGTCTGCACCCTGCTAAGCGGCAGTGCGTCCTCGCTAAGCACTATAAAGCCCAAGGAATTTAGATAGCGATCGATGCCGTGGTTGATCGTCTTGTCGATATGATACGGACGACCCGCTAGCACAATGGCGCTGGCACCGCTACTTTGTATCTCTTTTAGGGTCTCCTCGCCTTTTATTAAAACGGTATTTTTATAGTTTTGCAGCTCCTTAAGACCTTGCAAGACGGCGTTTTTCACGGCGTCGGAATGAAATTTATATCCGGCGTTCGCGAGCTCAGCCTGCATCGTTTTGCAAAATGAATCTTGCATGTTAAGATCCACGTGCGGGTAGAGGAATTTTTTCTCCTCCAGCGCGCCTACGTTCGCGCGTATCAGCTCAGGGTAGTATGCGACTACGGGACAGTTGTAGCAGTTCTCGCTGATATTTTCGTCCAAGCTGTAGCTCATACACGGATAGAAGATAAAATCGACGCTCTTATTTAGCAGATCGTAGATGTGGCCGTGCACGCTTTTAGCCGGGTAGCAGACGGTATCGCTCGGGATGCTTTGGCTTGCCAAAAACAGCGTCTCTTTTCGCGGCTTTTGCGACAGCACGACGCTCATGCCTAAATTTTCAAAAAACGCACTCCAAAACGGGATCATCTCAAACATATTCAAAACAAACGGAATTCCGACTCGCGGTGCGTCTTGCTTCGGCGGCTTACGATATTTTCGCAAAAGCTCGTTTTTAAACTCAAATAAATTCGTAATGTCGTGGCGAATCTCTTTGCCCGCGCCGCGCTCGCATTTATTGCCCGAGACAAATTTAGTATCGCCGAAGTAGCTGATCGTAAGCGGGCATTTGTTCGTACAGAGCTTGCAGACGCTAAATTCGCTGCGATGAGTGAAATTTTCAAGCTCTGCACGACTGATCATATCGGTGCGCTCGTTCGCGTTATTTTTGGCAAAAAGCGCCGCGCCGTATGCACCCATAAGCTCGCTGATATCTAGACGGATCACGTCCTTGCCGAGCTCTTTTTCGAAGGCACGCAGCACAGCGTTGTTTAAAAAGGTACCGCCCTGCACTACGATGTTTTGCCCAAGATCATCGGCGTTTCGCACTCGGATGACCTTGTAAATCGCGTTTTTTATGACGCTAATAGCAAGTCCAGCGCTGATATCCTCGATCGTAGCACCGTCCTTTTGAGCCTGCTTGACCGAAGAGTTCATAAAGACCGTGCAGCGGCTACCAAGTTTGGCGGGATGGGTTGCAAAAAGGGCTAGGTTCGCAAAATCTTTAATGTCATAGCCCAAAGAATTTGAAAAGGTCTGTAAAAACGAGCCGCAGCCCGAGCTGCACGCCTCATTTAGCACGATAGAATCGATATTGCCATCTTTAATGGAGAAACACTTGATGTCCTGCCCACCGATGTCGATGATAAAATCTACTTTCGGATTGAAGTGGCGCGCAGCACTATAATGCGCGATTGTCTCGACGATACCGTAATCAAAGCGAAAGGCGGTTTTAATGAGATCCTCGCCATATCCGGTAACACCGCTGCCCTTGATCTTGATGCGACCCTCGCAAAGATCGTATAGCTCCTTAAGACGCGGCAGCAGGATATCGACCGGATCGCCTTTATTGGAGGAGTAAAATTTATACAGCAGCTCGTAGTTTGCGCCCATAAGCACGACTTTGATCGTAGTGCTGCCGCAATCCACGCCCAAATACGCATCTCCACTGTAGGTGTGGATATCCACCTTAGGCACGCTTGCGCGGGCGTGGCGAGCGGTGAACTCGTCAAATTCCGCTCTGTCTTTGAAAAGCGGCGGCTCGGCTTCCAGCGCGGTCCTGTCGGGCTCCTTTTTTAAAAGCGCGATCGTCTCATCTAAATTTAACGTCTCGCCCGTATCTTTTGCATACAGCGCGCTGCCGTAAGCCACGAAGTAAGGCGCAATGTCGGGGAAGGTCGCGGTTTCGTCGGTGAGCTTTAGCACCTCTTTAAAGCGCGCCTGAAGGCCTTTTAGGAAAAACAACGGGCCGCCTAGAAACAGGATATTGCCCTTAACTTCGCGACCTTGCGCAAGCCCTGAAATCGTCTGCTCGACGACCGCGGCGTAGATACTAGCGCAAATATCCTCTTTTCTAACGCCCTGATTTAGTAGCGGCTGAATGTCGCTTTTAGCAAACACACCACAGCGTGAAGCGATCGGATAAATTTTACTCGCCGCAAAGCTTAGGCGATCAAGCTCCGTGATATCCAGATGCAAAAGATTAGTCATCTGATCGATAAATGCGCCGGTGCCGCCCGCGCATGAGCCGTTCATACGCTCTTCAAGTCCGCCCGTGAGAAATAAAATTTTAGCATCCTCGCCGCCGAGCTCAATGACGACATCGGTCTTCGGAAACATCCGCTTGACGCCGAGCGAGGTAGCGAAAACCTCTTGGACGAACGGAATTTTGCAATTTTTGGCGATGCCCATGCCTGCCGAACCCGCTATGGCGACGCTGAATTGCTCGCCCGCATAGGTTTTTTGGATTTGCAAAATTTTATCCAGCACCAGCTCTTTGGGCTTTGCCAAATGCCGCTCGTAGCTCTTGCTTAAAATTTCATATTTATCGTTTAAAACTACCGTTTTAACAGTGGTTGATCCTACGTCAATGCCTAAAAAAATCACATCTCGCTCTTTACTAAATAAATTTTTACTCGGCCGAATCCTCGAATTTAGCGCGAGCTTTCTAAATTAAAATTTGCATTTTATAGTAATATTTTTAAACGCAAATAAAATCAGGATATATTTTATCTTTTTCTATCGAAAAAGACGATTTTTAGGCAGTTTAGAATTAAAAATTTTAATGGAAAAGTTGTAAAATTTTAGATTTAATGCGAGTAGACTTTGCGCGAAATTTTTTAAAATCTCGCGCATTATAAAAAGAGCTTCCTTTTGAATTAAGAAGCGTAAATTTAAAGGATTATTTTCGTAGCTCTTTGATTTTAGCCGCTTTACCGCGTCTATCGCGTAGGTAAAATAGCTTCGCGCGGCGAACGCGTCCTTTTCTTAGAACCTCGATGCTTTCGATGCTTTCGCTGTAGATCGGGAAAATTCTCTCTACGCCGACGCTATTTGCGCCGATCTTGCGGATGATAAAAGTCTCGCTGACGCCGTTTCCGCGGCGCGCAATGCAGGTACCTTCGAAATTTTGAATTCTGCTCTTATCGCCCTCTTTGATCCTGATGGCTACCTTTAAGGTGTCGCCGGCACGGAAATCAGGCACACTTTTGCTTGTGATCTGAGCGTCCTCAAACGCTTGGATATACTTGTTTTTCATAAATTTCCTTTATTTCTGGCGATTTTTCGGTACATATCCGGGCGGAAGAACCTCGTTTTGCATAGCGCCATTTGATTTTTTAAGCTGCGCATTTTAGCGTGATTACCCTTTAAAAACTCTGAAACTATAGGTAAATTTTCAAAAACATCAGGCTTTGTAAATGCGGGCGCCTCTAAAATTCCGCCCTCGAAACTTTCTTCGACGAGCGAGCTTTCGTTGCCCAAAACGCCCTTTATGTTGCGGCTTATCGCATCGCACATACAAAGCGCGCCGAGCTCTCCGCCGGTAAGAACGAAATCGCCGATGCAAAAAATTTCATTTACATATCTTTCGACTATGCGCTCATCGATCCCCTCGTAGCGCCCGCAGATAAAGCATAAATTATCTTGGCTGCTTAGGCGCTTAGCATCGTTTTGGTTAAATTTTTTACCGGCGGGCGAGAGGTAGATAAACTTGGCGTTTTTAAATTTAGCTCTTACGTGTTCGATCGTTCCGGCAAGCGGCTCCGTGCCGATCAAAAGCCCCGCACCGCCGCCGATCATATAATCATCTACCTTTTTATACCGATTTGCCGTGAAATTTCTCGGGTTAAAAAAATGCGTCGAGATTATTTTCTTATCGGCCGCGCGCTTTAAAATAGAGTCCTCAAAATAGGGCGCGATGAGATTTTCAAATAGAGAGATGAAGATAAAATTCATGAATTTTCCAAAATCGCGCGCGCATTTTGCGTAAAAATTTTACGTTCGCTAAGCGAAATTTCTTTCACATAGGCGTCCACGTAGGGGATGAAAAATTCTTTCGGCAAAGCCTGCGAGATTAGGCTTTCATCCGTTTCTACTTCAAAAAGATATCCGTTTCCGATCTGCGATATGTCCCTTACGCGCCCCAAAACCGCGTCGTGTTCGTAAATTTCAAGCCCGATGATATCGAAGTAAAAGAACTCGCCCTTTTGCAATTTGCAAAATTTCCGCGTATCCTCTTTGCTTCGGTAAAGGATTTGGTTAGTTAAATTTGCCGCCGCTTCTACGCTTTCGTAATTTTTAAAGATAGCGCTAGAATTTGCGCCGCTAAAGGATAAAATTTCTAAAATTTCGCCGTTTCGCAGATAAAATTTGGCGCCTTTTTTAAACTGAGAGGGGAAGTCGCTGCGATCAAAAATTTTAACCGCGCCCTTTAGGCCGATAGTCCGACCGAGCTTCGCGACCTCTAAAAGATCATCAGGCATCTTTGGCTTTGACGGTAATTTTATAATTGATCGGATCTTTTGCTTTATAGCCGATGATGACGGTCTTTATGGCGTTTATCATTTTGCCGTCCTTGCCGATGAGTTTGCCGGTATCGGCCTTGTCGGCATAGACGATGATCTCGGTAAAGTTTTCACCGACCCGCTTTTGCGTAGAAACGGACTGCGGATAGTCGGCGATCAACTTTGCGTATTCTTTTATAAAATTTTCTACCATTTTATTTGCTTGTGATTTGAGCGACCCTATCGCTTAACTTCGCGCCTACGCTCTTCCAGTATGCCAAACGCTCCGCGTCGAATTTGATATTATCGCTCTGTTTTAGCGGATTATAAAAGCCGATCGTCTCGATAAAGCCGCCGTCGCGTCTTTTCCTGCTATCCGTTACCACGATGCGGTAAAAAGGCTGCTTCTTTCTTCCGATTCTTGTAAGCCTAACAACTGTTGCCATTTTTTCTCCTTAAATTTTTGTAAGTTTTAGAACTTGCAGATGGCTAAAACTTAAACATCTGCAAACTCTACCGAGAGGCTATCTCGGTAAATTTTGCCTTTGAGCGATCGAGGCAAGCCCCTGCATGCCGCCCTTGCCCGAAAATTTTTTCGCAAGCTTCGAAGCGCCCGCGAACTGCTTTAAGAAGCGGTTCACCTCCACCTGCGAAAGCCCCGCGCCGGCAGCAAGTCTGCGCTTACGCGAATTATTAAGCAGATCCGGATTTTCGCGCTCTTTCGGCGTCATAGAGCTGATCATCGCTTTGATATGAAGTATCTCTTTTGAGTTTTCCAAATCGATATCTTTTATCTTATTCGCCATGCCGGAAAGCCCTGGGATCATACCGATTAAATTTTTCATATTACCGAGCTTTTTCACGCTTTCGAGCTGATTTACGAAATCATTGAAATTAAACTCACCCTTTTTGATCTTTTTATTCAGAGCCTTGGCTTCTCTTTCGTCGAAAACGGCGCTTGTTTTCTCAGCCAGCGTCGCTAAATCGCCCTCGCCCATAATGCGGCCGGTGATTCTATCGGGTATAAAGCCCTCCAGATCGGCTACCTTTTCGCCGGTTCCGATAAAGCGAAGCGGGATACCCAACTGCTGCGCGATACCAAGAGCTACGCCGCCTTTTGTATCGGCGTCAAATTTACTTAAGATCACGCCCGTTAGGCCTAAAATTTCATCAAATTTAGCGGCCGTTTTAATTCCGTCTTGACCGCTCATAGCGTCCGCTACGTAAAAAATTTCATGCGGATTTAGAGCTTTTTTCATCTCCGCAAGCTGTGCCATCAGAGCCTCATCGATCGCAAGACGCCCCGCCGTATCTACGAGCAGTACGTCATAAAGCCCGCTTTTAGCCTTGCTTAGCGCTTTTTCGGCAACCTTTAGCGGATCGCTCTCGCCCTCGATGAAAAATAGCTCGATCTCGTTCGCCTCGCACAGCTGGCGGAGCTGTTCGACCGCGGCTAGGCGCTGCAAGTCGCACGCAGCGACCAAGACCTTTTTTTTACGAAGTTTCAGATAGTTTGCAAGTTTTATCGTGCTTGTGGATTTTCCGCTTCCTTGAAGTCCCGTCATCAAAGCTACCGTAGGAGGCGTGCTAGCGAATACAAATCCCTGACTGCTGCCTCTAGGCGCCGTTAAAATTTTAGTCAAATTTGTCTTGATGGACTGCAAAAACGGCTTCTGTCCTATCGTACCGATACGAAGATCGGCTTCGACAAGCGCCAAAAAATCCTTTACGACTTTGTGGTGCACGTCAGCCTTTAAAAGCGCTTTTTTTAGCGTCTCCAAGGCGTTTTTTAAAGCTTTTTCGTCATCGATTGTTTTTAATTTATTGACCGCGCTTTTAAACGACTCGCTTATGATCTCAAACACTTTGATCCCTTATAAAATTTTTAAACTTGCGATGTTACCTAAAATTAACTTAAAAGCCATTGAATATCAGAGCTCTTTAGGAATTTCAAAGCCGAATTCGTTGAAGCTTGTACCTAGCGGAGCTTTAAATTTAAGCCCTAAAATTTCGGTCTCGTACGAGTGCAGAAACATCCGCCTCGCGCGGCTTTTAGCGTATTTTTCATCGCCTATTACGCCGAATCCCGCATTTGCAAGATGCACGCGGATCTGATGCGTCCTGCCCGTCTCGATCCGCACCTTTACGAGCGATTTTTTGCCGCTTACCATCAGCGGATAAACCTCGCTAAATGCGCTCTTACCGTTTGGCGAAATTTTAGAAAACGCGCCGCTTCTGGTCTTTATCGTCAAAATCGGCTCGTCAAATTTCATCTCTTCGCTCACGATCCCCTTCACGATCGCGATATAGCTTTTCCTCACGCGTAAATTTTTAAACTCCGCAATCGCCGCTTCGCGAAATTCTTTGTTTTTGTACAGCAGCACGACGCCGCTAGTCTCCTTATCAAGGCGGTTTAGAAGCCCGAATTTATAGATTTTTTCTAAATTTTCGCTGCTCATAAAGGGCGGCTTATTGACCGCCAAAACGTTCTCATCCTCGTAAATGATCGCGGGTTTTGCGGGCTTCATCACGCTAAATTTAGTATTTTCGCCGAGCATCTCGCGCGCTAGAGCAATCTTTGCGCCGCGCGCGCTTACAAGCCCCGCGTCGATGAGGGCCTTGGCTTCGTTGTGCGAGATGTTTTCCTGCGCCGCCAGCAGCTTGTAGGCTTTTTCTTGCATTAAATTCTTTCCTTAATTAAATTTTCTATCTCTTGCAGATCGCAAATTTTATCTATCCGCGTGCCCTTTAGCGGCTCTTTTAAAGCGCTTGAAATTTCGTTCGCCTCGCACAGAGCGATGTTTTGTACGAGCGCGTACAGCGCCTTTTGATTATGAAAAAATCGCCCGCTGATGATCGGCACGCCGAAGCTCGCCGCCTCGATCGGACTATGTCCGCCGATATTGCGCAAAAAGCTGCCGCCTAAGATCACGGCGTTTGAAATTTTATAAAAGTTCGCTAGCTCGCCGAAGGCATCAAGCAAAATAAAATCGCTCCGAAGCCCAGCGCCGTCGCTAAATCGCTCAAAGCTAAGCCCGTGCTCGCGCGCCCAAATCTCACAAATTTCACGTACCTTTTCAAAGCGCTCTGGATGTCTCGGCGCCAGGATGATTTTTAGCTTTTGCGGCACGGCAGTCGAGGCTGCTGCATTCGGTGCGGTAAAATTTAAAGACGCGCCGTTTAAAGGCGCCGTATTCGGCACGGCGGTCGAAGCGTCGCTTGAGCTCGCCGCCTCCAAAGAAGTTGCGTTTAAATTTAGTGCTTCGGTCGAGCCCATCTCATCGCGAAGCTCGGCCGTAGGCAAGTCCGTCTCGTCGCGGATACTCGCTGCGCGCTGGTATTTTTCGGGCATATTTTGCGAACTGCGAAATTTTATAAAATCGTTTAAATTTGATAAAACAAGCTCCTCCTCGCCCTCGTGAGTATTTGAGATCGTAAGCACGAAGCTATTTGCGGACGCGGCGGAATAGTCCTTCGTCGCAACGGCGATATTCGCGCTTTTCACGTTGCCCGCGACCTTTATATTTTTTGCGCCGAGCTCCCTCAGCCGCGCCGCATCAAGCTCGCTTTGCGCAAGCACCAGATCGATATTTTCAAACGCTTTGCGATAATAAAACTTAAAGCGCAGATAACTCGCGTACGAGCGGTCGCTAATGCGCGCGTTTAGCAGGATTACGTAGCTTCCGCGCGATTTAGCGGTACGGATCAAATTTAGCCACAGCTCGGCTTCAAAGATCACCAGCACGCGGCTGCCCGTAAGCCAAAACGGAAGCCAGTTTTCAAACGGCAGGTAGCGAGAGTTCGGCGTGAGCGCACGCGCCGCATTAAAGCCCGTCTGCGTGGTCGTGCTAAGCGCGACGCTATCAAATTTAGAAATTAGCGGCGCAAGAGCGTTTACCTCGCCCAGGCTACAAGCGTGAAAGTGCACCGAAGCGGGGCTAAATTTAGGGTTTTTGTATAGAAAAAATCGCGCCTTCAGGCTCGTGCGGTATTTTTTTTTAAAGCTTAGGATAAAAATAAAAGGCGCAGCTGCAAGCCACGCCAAAAACGCCAAGGCGGTGTAGATCACTCGGCTTCTTTATATAAAATTCTGCCGCAATACGGGCAGGTTACGATGTCGTCGCTTTTGATGACCGCGGAATAGGTCTTGTCGCTTATGCGCATAAAGCAGCCGTAGCAGGCCTGTTTGCGCACCGGCGAGACCGCCGTATTGCCCGCCCACTTACGGATCTTTTCGTAGAATGAGACGGTTTTGGGGTTCATCGCCTGCATTAGCTTATCGCGCTTGGCGTAGATCGCGCCGCGTGCGACCTCGACCTCGCCCATCTCGGCGCTTACCTGCTCCTGCAAGCTTTTTAACTCGGCTTCAAACGCCTCTTGCTTTTCGCTCTGCTCTTTTACGAGCGCTTCCTTTGCGGCTACGATCTTTTCCAGCCTTTCGATCTCCTCGTTTGTGGCTTCGAGCTGCTCTTTTGCGATGTCCTCTTCGACGCTAAGGGCCTTGATCTCCTTTTCGGTTTTTGCCGCGCCGCTTTTTTTGCCCGTGCTTTTTAGCTTGGACGAAAATGCGCTAAGTTGCGCGTTTGCTTGTAAAATTTGAGATTTTAGCTCGGCGATCTCCGCATTTAGAGTTTCGATCTGTTCCTTTGCGCCTGAAATTTCGCCGCTTTTTTTGCCCAGCTTCTCCTGCGCGGCCTCGATTTTAGGCTTAAACCCGTCCAGCTGCTTATCGAATTCGCAAAGCTCTACCAATTGGCTTAAATATTTGTTCATCTTTTTCCTTTAATAATACGTAAATGGATTTTTTTGCTCGCTTATTATAACTTCAATTTCGCTTTTTTGCAAGAAAGGTGCGAGCGCGCGCCCAAAATAGCGCTCACTTTCAAAATGATTTATGTCGATCAAACTCACGCCGTTTTCTAAATTTTGAAGCGCCGCGTGATATTTTATGTCGCCCGTGATGAAGCAATCCACGCCCAAGCTTTGATTTAGTTCGCTTCCGCTGCCAGTGCAAAGCGCGATATTTTGGATGAAATTTTTCGTCTTCACGGTGCGCAGATGCTCGATGCCAAGCTTGCGCTTTATCTGTGCGCACAGCTGCTCAAAGCTCAAATCCGCGCGCATGAAAACCAAAAATTCCCGCTCATCCGTAATTTCAAATTTTAAAATTTCGCGCGCTACAAACCCGTTTAAAACGTGCTTGTCAAAGTTCGTATGCATCGCGATGAGAGAGATGTTTTTGCGGATCATCTCATAGATCAAATTTGCAGGATAAAGCCGCGGATCAAGCGATTTTAGCGGGCTAAAAATCAGCGGGTGGTGCACCACGAAAAGCGAGCCCGCCTCCGCCTCGCGCACCAGCTCGCTAGTGACGTCAAGGCTTAGATAGATTTTTGAAATTTCATCATCCAAGCTTCCGAGCATTAGCCCGCTATTATCCCACGCCTCCGCGTCGCAAAATGGCGCGGCGGCGTTTAAAATTTCATAAATTTCGCCCGTTTTCATAAATCCTACTTTGCGCTTTCATCCGCTTTGTCTGCGGAATTTTGCTTGCCGCAAGCGTTTTTTAAATTTGCGCCTGCGGAGTTTGCGTTTGCCGCGCCGCCCTCTTTGCCGCTTTTTTTATCGCTGCACGTCGCGGCATCCAGCTCGGCGACGTATTTTTGCGGATCTGCATAGCAAAGCGCGCAGTTTTTGGCAAGATCGCGGATCTTTAAAATATAATCCTGCCTCTGCGTGACCGAGATCGCTCCGCGCGCATCAAGGACGTTGAACGTGTGCGCCGCGAGCATGCAGTAATCATACGCGGGAAGCGCCAGGCCGTGCTTTAGGATGCTCTTGCACTCGCCGAAGCAGTTTTCAAACTGATTAAAAAGCATCGCGGTGTCCGCAAGCTCGAAGTTGTATTTGCTGAACTCAAACTCGCCCCTTTTATGCACGTCGCCGTAAGTTACTAGCCCCGCCTTGTCGTCCCAGACGATGTCGTAAACGTCGTCTTTGTTTTGTAGATACATCGCCAAGCGCTCAAGCCCATAGGTGATCTCGCCGCTTATTAGCTCGCACGTGATGCCGCCTACCTGCTGAAAATAGGTAAACTGCGTCACCTCCATGCCGTCTAGCCAAACCTCCCAGCCAAGCCCCCAAGCTCCCAGCGTCGGGCTCTCCCAGTTGTCTTCTACGAAGCGGATATCGTGGCTTTTAAGATCCAACCCCAGCTTCTCTAGGCTTTTTAGATAGAGCTCTTGGATATTATCCGGGCTCGGTTTTAAGATCACCTGAAACTGATAATATGCGCCCAAACGGTTTGGGTTTTCGCCGTAGCGCCCGTCCGTAGGGCGACGCGAAGGCGCGACGTATGCAGCGCGCCACGGCTTACTTCCTAGGCTGCGCAAAAAGGTAGCCTGATGATAGGTGCCTGCGCCCGCGGGCATATCGTAGGGCTGAACGAGCAAGCAGCCCTGCTCGTGCCAGTAGTTTTGAAGCGTCAAAATAATCTGTGAAAACGTCATTTTTATCCTTTTATCGATATGTAAATTTAAATTTTATCTTCCAAGCGCTTTTCAAAGTCCGTTTTAAAGGCTCTTTGCAGCTTCGAGCTTTTAAAAAATTTCCAAATTCCGGTCCAGTATTCGCCAGCTCTCGTAGGCTCGTTCGCAAAATCAAAAACCGCGTAATCGCCCGCTTCAATACATAATTTTTCGCCGGTTTCATCGCGCTCATTTTTGCGGCACTGCTTCGCGGATTTGCAAGCTTCGTCGTGACTTTCTTTATAGCGCCTCTCCTGCGAGCAAGTGCCTATTAGCACGGAGTATTCGCCCTGCGCGCCGTTTTCATAGTCGTAATATACGGCGTAAATTTCATTTTTCGTGGCGCTGCTTCTGCTAGCGTTAAATTTTAAAAACTCGCCCCACAAATTTGCGATCACCCCTCGCCCGCTCATCTTATCTGCGTTATTCGTGCGAGTCTTTAAGCCGCAAATTTCAAAGCCTTCGCGCAATTTTAAAATTTTCATAGATTAATCTTCAAGCAGCACTTCAATCTGCTCGGAGTCCTTTTTCAGCGCCTCCGCTTTTGCCGCGCGATCCGCCTTTAGCTTCGAGCTTAGCACCTCGTCGTTTAGAGCTAAAATTTGCACCGCCAGATACGCCGCGTTTTTCGCTCCCGCCTTGCCGATCGCAAGCGTCGCGACGGGGATGCCCGCAGGCATCTGCACGGTCGAATACAGCGCATCTACGCCGCTAAGCGCGCTGCCGCCGAGCGGGACGCCCAGCACCGGCTTGGTCGTATTCGCAGCGACCGCTCCGGCAAGATGCGCCGCCATGCCCGCCGCGCAGATGAAAACCTGCGCGCCCTTTTTCTCGGCGTCCGCGACGTATTTAGCCGTGCGGGCGGGGCTTCGGTGCGCCGAAGATACGATCATCTCGTACGCTACGCCGAATTCGTTTAAAATTTTAGCCGCCTCGTAAACGACCTCGTAATCGCTCTTTGAGCCCATTATTATAGAAACAAATTTCATTCTATCTCCTTTCTTAAAAAGCAAAACTCCGCGAGCTTCGCAGGCAGCTTAATCTCATTTAGATTGCCGCTGTGAATCTCGCTAAATTCCTTACCGCTGCGGCTTTGCAGCTTCTTAAATTTCAAATATGGCTTGCCGTCAAGCTCAAAAATTTCGCCGATCTCATTATCGCAAGGGCAAATTTTAAAGTCGCGCGGGGCAAAAATTTCATAACTCTCGCCTGGCAAAATTTTATCTTTGACGCTTATAAACTCGCCGTCTTGCGAGATCGCGCAGACCTGATGCGTGCCAAGCTCGATGCTGCGGTCTAAATTTTGCGTATCCTCTCGCTCGTACGGGCGCTTTATCAAATATCCGTCGCTAAAGCCGCGGTTTTTGAGCGTCGCGATCTCGCACTCGTAAACACGGGCCTCAAATTTATCGCTCGCGGCATCGTCGATCGCCGCGCGGTAAGCGTTCGTAGCGCACGCGACGTAGTATTCGCTCTTGGTGCGCCCTTCGATTTTGAAGCTGTCGATCGCGCCCGTTTGCATGATCTTTTGCACGTGCGAAATGAGGCTAAGATCTTTCGCGTTCATTACGAAAGTGCCCTCTCCTTCGCGCTCTTGCAAGCGGAAAAGCGCGCTGGTTTCGGGATTTTTCGCGTAAAGCTCGTAGTTAAATCTGCAGTCGTTCGCGCAGCTTCCGCGGTTGCTGAAGCGCCCGCTTTGCACCGCGCTAACAAGACAGCGCCCGCTGTATGCGAAACACATCGAGCCGTGCACGAAAATTTCAATCTCGAGGTTTGGAATTTTTTCTTTGATCTGCACGGCGTCTTTGAGCGTCATCTCCCGCGCCGCGACGATGCGGACGGCGCCCAGCTCCGCCCAAACCTGCGCGTCGAGATAATTTAGCACGTTAGCCTGAGTAGAGACGTGAATCGGAATCTCAGGAGCTACGGCTCGCGCGAGGCTCGCAACACCCAAAGTGGCGATTAAAATTCCATCCACGCGTAGATCGCGAAGAAATTCCAAATGCCTTTCGATGTTTCCTAACTGGCCGTTGGTCGCAAAGCCGTTTACGGTCGCGTAGAGCTTCTTGCCGCGCTCGTGCGCGTATGCGACGCCCTGCGCAAAGCTTTCCTTGCTAAATTCCTTTGCGCTTCGCTGGCGCAGCGAAAATGATCCGGTGCTTGCATACACGGCGTCCGCGCCGTAAGCTAGGGCGATTTTTAGTTTCGTTAAATTCCCAGCAGGAGCTAAGAGTTCGGGTTTTTTCAAATACATTCCTAGTGATTTTTTAAGCACGATTTTACTACAATTTAGCCAAAATTTTATTTAAGGAGCAGTTGATGCGAGCCGATCTACACAACCACACCTATCTTTGCAACCACGCTAGCGGCGAGCCGCGGCAGTATTTGGAAGCGGCGATCGCACGAGGCATAGAAATTTTCGGCTTTGCGGATCACGCGCCGATGAACTTCGATCAAAAATACCGAATGAGCTTCGAGCAGATGGAGCTTTACGAGCGGATGATTAGGGATCTGCGGGATGAGTTTAGCGGGCGGATCGACGTGCGGCTGGGATACGAGGTCGATTTTATGACGAAAAAAGAGCTGATGGATGAGCGGATTTTCGCGCGCGAGGTCGATTATCTCATCGGCTCGGTGCATTTTTTAAACAACTGGGGCTTTGATAACGAGGAATTTTTAGATCAGTGGAGCGGGCGCGAGATAGACGACGTTTATCGCGAATACTTTGCGCTGATCTGCGCGCTGTGCAGAAGCGGTAAATTCGACATTTTAGGGCATATGGATCTGATTAAAATTTTTAAATTTACTCCAAAAAAAGATATCAGAGTTTTAGCAGGCGGCGCGATAAATGCGATCAAAAAAAGCGGCATAGTCGTGGAGCTAAACTCCGCGGGGCTTCGCAAGCCCGCGAATGAAATTTATCCAAGCGACGCGCTTTTGCAGATGCTAGCGGATGCGGACGTGCCGATCACGCTTAGCTCGGACGCGCACTCGGTAGCTCAAGTAGCGCTAAACTACGATAAAATTTACGCCAAAGCGCGCGAGTTCGGCTATGATAAGATCGCAGTTTTCAAAAACCGCGAGCAGCAATTTGTAAGTCTGGCGTAAATTTACGGCAGCCGCTTTTAAATTTAAAAAGGCGCGGCGGCGAGAAATTTTAAAATTTCAAAAGCTTCGGCGGCGTAAAATTTTAAAAATCGCGGCGCGCAAAACGGCGCAGATAAAGTCGAATTTCAACTAAATAATGTTAAAATTCGCCGTTAAATTTAGCCCGAATACGGGCGGAAAAAAGGAAAAAATATGGGAAAATTTGTTAATGACGTGAAGGAATTTTTTAAATTTTGCGATGAAAACGAGGTCGAGTTCGTGGATTTTAGATTTACCGATCTAAAAGGCACCTGGCACCACGTCGCTTACAACTACAAGCGCCTGCCGAAGGACTTCGCCGACGGAATTCCGTTCGACGCGAGCTCGGTAGCGGCGTGGCAGCCGATCGATAAATCCGATATGATGCTAAAGCCCGACGTGCAAACGGCGTTTTTGGATCCATTTACCGCGGACGTTACGATCATCGTTATCTGCGACGTTTACGACATCTATAAAAACGAACTTTATGAAAAATGCCCGCGCTCGATCGCCAAAAAAGCCGAACAGTTTCTGCAAACCACGGGTCTTGGAGATACCTGCTATTTCGGGCCGGAGAATGAGTTTTTCGTTTTCGACGACGTAAAGATCATCGACGATATGAACTGCGCGATGTTTAAAGTAGATACCGAGGAGGGGCATTGGAACAGCGGCAAAAACTACAAAGACGGCTTTAATAGCGGTCACCGCCCGGGCGTAAAGGGCGGCTACTTCCCCGTCCAGCCCGTCGATTCGATGGTCGATCTGCGCGCCGAGATGTTAAAGGTACTTGAGCAGATCGGGCTTGAGACCTTCATCTGCCACCACGAAGTAGCGCAAGGCCAAGGCGAGATCGGCGTTAAATACGGAACCCTCGTCGAGGCCGCCGACAACGTGCAAAAATACAAATACGTAGTAAAGATGGTCGCGCACCTAAACGGCAAGACCGCGACCTTTATGCCAAAGCCGCTCTACGGCGACAACGGCAGCGGAATGCACGTGCACCAATCGATCTGGAAAAAGGGCAAAAACACCTTTTACAAAAAGGGCAACTATGCAAATTTAAGCGACGCGGCGAGATGGTATATCGGCGGCGTGCTAAAGCATGCGCGCAGCGTCGCGGCGTTTACGAACCCGAGCACCAACAGCTATAAGCGCCTGATCCCGGGCTTTGAGGCGCCGTCCATTCTAACTTATTCGAGCCAAAACCGCTCGGCTTCGATCCGTATCCCTTACGGCAGCGGCGAGCACTCCGTGCGAGCCGAGATGCGCTTCCCAGATAGCACCGCGTGCCCGTATTTGGCGTTCGCGGCGATGCTGATGGCGGGAATCGACGGCATCAAAAACAAAACCGAGCCGGTCGGGCCGATGGATGAGAATTTATTCAAACTGCACCTGGATGAAATTCGCGAGCGCGGCATCGAGCAGCTTCCGCACACGCTTCGCGGCAGCCTAGAGGCGGTGATCCGCGATAATGAGTATCTGCGCCCGATAATGAGCGAGCTTTTTATCGAGACCTATCAGCATTTCAAATTTGAAACGCAAGTTTGGCCTTACGAGGCGCGCCCTACGCCGTTTGAGTTTGCGACGAATTATTCGTGCTAAGGCTAAATTTTATGCCGCGCCGCCGGAATTCCACCGGGCGGGGCGGCATAAAGCCCTGGAATTTTAGAATTTTGCCGCGCGCGAGCTTTTAAAATTCCGTCGCGCGAACTTAAATACCGCCCGTGAAGCTTCAACTCTTTTACTCTAAACGCGAAATTTTATACTTTCTGCTCATTTTGCTTGGAATTTTATCGATAAACTTAGGCTTGAAATTTTATGAATTCAAAGAATTCCGCGCGAAAAACTACGCTTTTTACGACGCGCAAATTTTAAACGCCTACGCCAAAACCAACGAGCGCGGCCGCACCTACACGGTGCTAAAGCTCAAAACGGCGGATTTCACCCTCTACACGACCGCTGGGCTCGGGCGGGAATTTCACCGCTTCGCGCGCGTAAATATCGGCATCGTGACCAAAAACGTAAAATTTTTAGATTTTTTAAAGCAGCGTTTTTACGCACCAAATTTTAAAATTTCAGCTGAGACCGCGCCCTCCGGGGCAAAATGGCGCGCCATAGAGTTCGTTCGCGCCCAACACGAAGATGAGATGACGGCGGATCTTTACTCCGCGCTGTATTTTGCGACCGAAATTTCAAAACCGCTGCGCGCTAGCGTGACGAACTGGGGCATAGCGCACATCATCTCGATCAGCGGCTTTCATCTGGGCATTATCTTTAGCACCGTCTTTCTGCTCGCAATGCCGATCTACCGCTATTTTCAGGATCGCTACTTTCCGTACCGCAGCGCGAGGCGCGATCTTAGCGTCTTTGTGATCGTGCTTATGAGCGGATATCTCTTCGTGCTTGATTTTACGCCGAGCTTTCTGCGTTCGCTTGCGATGTGCTGCGTGGGGTTTTACCTCGCGATGCGAAATTTCTACGTACTTAAATTTACAAACCTCTTCCTAACGATCGCGCTTCTGCTTGCGTTTTTCCCGCACTTAGCCTTTTCGATCGGATTTTATTTCTCCTGCCTGGGCGTGCTGTATATTTTCCTCTACCTGCACCACTTCGCGCCCAAATTTAAGCTCTGGCAAAACGTCATACTTTTTAACCTCTACGTTTGGCTCAGCATGAATGTGGCGGTCTATTATTTCTTCCCGACCGCTTCGCTGCAGCAGCTTAGCGTAATGCCTCTAGGATACGTGTTTGTAATCTTTTATCCGCTAAGCATATTTTTGCATCTATTCGGGCTCGGCGGTGCGCTCGATACGCCGCTGCTTGCATTTTTAAATTTTACTTTGCCGAGCTTTCAGGCGCAAATTCCGCCGCTTCTTTTCGCGCTCGCAAACATCTGCGCGCTTGCTGCGATAAAGCTTCGCTACGCAGCGCTTGGATGCGCGATAATCGGAATTTCGCCGATATTTTTTATAACGTAGCGCGCGAAAATTCCAGCGGGAATTTTATCCGTTGGAATTTTATGCTAAAATCGCGCTTCAAATCTCACAAAGGATCAAAATGTTTATTGCAAACCTCACTTACGTTAAAGAAATTAGCGAAATCGATCGCTTCATCAACGAGCACAACGCGTTTTTAGACCGATTTTATGCGGCGGATAAATTTATCTGCTCGGGGCGCAAAGTCCCTCGCACAGGCGGCATCATCTTAATCAACGCCAAAGACCGCGCGGAGCTTGATGAGATCATCGCGCAAGATCCGTTCTTT
>NZ_CALKTS010000216.1 GCF_937997595.1 uncultured Campylobacter sp.
ATTGCATCAACCATCCGATGGCGTGCGGGGTTTGCGATCAAAGCGGCGAGTGCGAACTTCAAAATTTAGCCCATCTGATGCGCACAAATACCCAAAGCTACGCTATCCGCGATACGGCGCGCGAAGTGCAGGATTGGGGGTATTTAAGCTACGATCCTAGCCTTTGTATCGTCTGCGAGCGCTGTATCACCGCCGCGAAGGACCGCTTGGGCGTAGATGCGTTTAAGCTCGTCCCGCGCGGCGGAGACGCGCTTAGTAAGGAGCAAAAGGACGCGATGCCTAAAGACGCCTACGCCGTGTGGAACAAGCTGCAAAAAAGCCTAATCGCGCGGGTCAACGATGAGGATGATTGCGTAAACTACGGCGAGAGCGCGGCGGTCTGCCCGACGGGGGCTCTGGTAGAGAGCGCGTTTAAATACGTTTCAAACGCCTGGGAGCTGCGTCAAATCCCCGCTTCCAACCCGCACAGCAGCGATTGCGAGCTGCTTTATTATGAGATCAAGCGCCGCAGCATAGGCGAGCCGCGTGAAAAAATTTATCGCGTTAGTAGCGACATAAATTTTAGCGTCCTGCACGCCGCAGCACGCTTCGGCTGGGATTTTTCAAACGAGCGGGCGAGCAAAAACGAAGCGGTTTTTGACCGTATCGTGCGCGGTATCGAGGACGGCGAGATCAAAAACATCAAATTTAATAGTTTCATCACCAACGAAGAAGCTCGGATTTTAGAGCTTTTGCGGCAAAAATTTAAGCTCGCTTTGATCAACGATGAAGCGCTTGCGTATCAAAAATTCCTGCGCGAATTTTCAAAGCTTAGCGGCATGAAATTTTATAATGCGGATTCGCAGACGATTAAAAACAGCGATTTCATCGTAGTTTGCGGCACATTTTTGCGCAGCGACGCTCCAAATCTAGGCTATGCGGTAAACAGCGCCTGCAAGCTAAATAAGGCAAGCGGGATCTATTTTCATCCGTTTTGCGACGAGGGCATTAAAGGCTTTAGTAAAAATTTCATCCATCAGCCGCACGCCGCGGGCTTGGAGGCGCAGATCCTGCTTTGGGTCTTGCAAAAGTTCGGGCGCGATCTGCCTGAGTGGCTGGATGCGAAACTCGCAGCGGAATTTAAAATTTCGCGCGCCGCGGCGAAGGAAAATTTAGACGAGAAATCCGCAGATTCGCAAAATTCTGAGAATTCTGCGGAGGCAAATGGCGCTGAGAACGTTGCGAGTGCGAGCGGTGCCGAAAATTACGCAAGCGCGGACGGCAACGCTGAAAATTCCGCAAAAAATTCCGCGCAGAATTCCGAAAATCCTGCGGAAAGTAAAATTTCAAATTTCGCCCGTACGCTAGGTCTGGACGAGCAGAAAGTGGATGAGCTTTTGGCTAAAAAGGAGCATTTTTCGCTCATCATCGGCGAGGATTTTATCCGCACGCCAAATAGCGCCACGTTTGCGCGTCTAGCGGGCTTGGTGCAGCGCTATACGCCATTTAAGGTGCTAGTGGTGCCGCCGCGCACGAACAGCCTGGGCGTTGCGCTCATCTGCGAGCTTAGCGCGCAAATGAGCGCGGGCGAGACGCTAGGCTACAATGAAGCGGGCGATATTAGCTTCGGCGTT
>NZ_CALKTS010000217.1 GCF_937997595.1 uncultured Campylobacter sp.
GCCTTCCAGCAATCAGAATAGATAGTAGAGCTATCAAGCTCGCTATATTGCGATAATATGGATGGGTATTAGCTCACTAGCAGAGCAGTTTTTAACTATCTGAGTATAAACTTTGCCGTCTCTTTTAAGCATACTGAACACTGGCGTTTTATTTGCTGCGCCTCTACCTCTTTTACCCCTTACTCTTTTAGATCCGAAGTAACTTTCATCAATCTCAAAGCGAAGCTTCTAGGCGAGCTTGCGAGCTGGAAATCTCACCGCTAAATTTGCTTATATTTTCACACTCTTGAGACATAAGAATTCTTATTTCCCTAAAAATTTTACATAGGGTTGCTTCTGAAATTTTAGTTAAATTTGATATCTTTGATGCTTCTATATCTTCTGTGAACTACTTGAGAATTTTTCTAAATTTCTTCTGCGAAATTCGGGAACGGACTATATACCTGTTTTTCATAGCTCTCATCGTAACTTACTACTTCTTTGTGTGAGCTTAAATTAAAGAGAACCAAATTTTAAGCGGCGGAGAGGCGCAGCGGCTTAGTTTCGCACGTATTCATTACCACAAGCCGAGCTTTGTTTTTGCCGATGAGATCACGTCCGCACTCGATCCCGCCTCGGCGCGCGAGCTGCTACTGGGTCTGCGCGCGGATCTGCCGAACCTCGGCATGCTAGCAATCGTGCATCAAACGGGCCTTGAGGACATATTTGAGCGGACGATAGAGCTTTAAATTCGGCCCTTTAAATTTCACGCGGCAGGAATTTTGCCTTTAAATTCATATCTTTTTAAATCCAGATTTATTAAAATTACTCATTTATATTAAGCGGCGATAAAATTTAGCCTAGACGCTAAGTTCTCGCATACATGGGCATCGGCACCCGCGCGGCTAGGCGCTCGCACGCAGTCGGCAGCACGGCGGCGTCATGGGCCATACGACTACGCAGCGGCGAGCGGCTTGGAGGTCGGTAGACGGCGCGCGATCGCGATTTTGCGCGAAATTAAGTCGGTAAAATTTAAATGCAAAATGATCCACCAAGAAGACGGCGCCTAAATAAAATTTTAGACCGAGCCTCGATCGGTAGCGTAACGGCGTGCTAAATTAGTGGGCTACGGCAGCGGTGCGATGCGTGGGCGTCGCGATAAATCGGTAGCGCGTCGAATGGCGTGTAACACATCAGCGGCGCAGATGGCACGCCGTAGTCGAGAAGCGGAACGACAATACGTACCTACTCGGCGCCGTATGACATAACCTTCGCTTGGGCAAATCATCATCGTAACGGCGCTACGATCGAAGCGAACAACGCTGCCGCGACGACGGATCGGCAGTACAAGGGCGCTGCGTGATTGCGGCGGCGACAGCATAAAATGCCGCAATATGGCAACCGCGATCGACAGGATGCGCATGTAGGCAAAGCGCAGTGCAAGTAGCTCAAACGTCGCGATACGATGATGGCGATCCGCGGAGCGTATAGGCAAGCAACAGTGCGGGCGGCGCAATAACGCCGAGGCGATACGATAGCGGCGACCGACGAGACGTAACGCCGCCGTAGCGTTCGCGTGCGCTACGCCTAAGCCGCTAAATTTTAAAAATAAAGCAAGGAGATTTTATGCTTAAGGCGGGGATTGTCTACAAATTTGCGCTCATCGTGCTGCTAGGCTGCGCGCTTTGCATTTTGGGCTTTTCGGGCGTTAATTTCGTGCGCGGCGAATATGACGAGGCGTGGATGAGCCTACATAAAATTGCAGGATTCGGCCTGCTTTGCGTCGCGATCTTGCACGTGATTGCTAGGCGAAGGAAGCTTGCAAAGCTCTGGGGCGAGTTTTTGGACGTGGTTTTGAGCCGCAAAAATCCCGGCTTT
>NZ_CALKTS010000218.1 GCF_937997595.1 uncultured Campylobacter sp.
GAGCTGTACCCTTATCTTCCATAATGGTAGCAGCGCAGGTGGCGGGTAGAAGATGTAAAAGTATCATAAAAAAGCTTATGATTTAGCTAAAACGAATAAATTTTATCTAAGCAAAAACGATGCTTGCAAAAAACTTGCAAGATAATAAAGGCTGAAATAAAATTAATTATTTGGTCGCTTTGGCGGCTAAGTTTCAACCCTGCGGTATAAATCTGACCAAATTTACAGTCTCACTTCGATGCCTTGCTCCTGCAGATATGCTTTTAGCGCCTTGATTTCGATCTCTCTAAAGTGAAAAATCGATGCCGCCAGGCATGCGTCTGCGCCTGCTAAAAATGCGTCCTTAAAATGCTCTATTTTACCCGCACCGCCGCTTGCGATGACGGGGATGTCGAGCGCGCTAAAAATCCGCGTCAAATTTAGCTCAAAGCCGTTTTTAACGCCGTCGCAGTCTATCGATGTGAGTAAAATTTCGCCCGCACCGCGCTCCTCCACCTCTTTTGCCCAAGCAAGCGCGTCTCTGCCGGTATCCAGCCTACCGCCGTTTATAAACACACTATAGCCGCAAGGTTCGCCGTTTTTAGTTAAAATTTCATCCTGCGAGCCGCGTGAGATCTCTCCAAAATTCCGTGCCTCATTGCGTAAATTCGCGTCCGAATTCCGTGCGCCGTCGTGCAAACTCTCGCTCAAATTCCTCGCCGCGCCATATAAATTACCGCGCGAAATTTCACTCGAATTTCGTTTTGCGTCGATCGCAACTACGACGCACTGCGAGCCAAATTTATTTGCGGCTTCGTCTATCAAATTTGGATTTTTTATCGCGGCTGAGTTGAGGCTGATTTTGTCGCAGCCCACGTTTAGCAGGCGTGAGATATCGTCGATCGTGCGGATACCGCCGCCAACGGTCAGCGGGATAAAAAGCTCGCATGCGACCCGTTCTACGACATCCACGATCGTATCGCGCTCAAGGTGCGACGCCGTGATATCGAGGAAGCACAGCTCGTCTACGCCCTCCTCGTTGTAGCGCTTGGCTATCTCGACTGGATCGCCCGCGTCTACGAGACCTACGAAATTTACGCCCTTTACCACGCGTCCGTCTTTGACGTCAAGGCATGGGA
>NZ_CALKTS010000219.1 GCF_937997595.1 uncultured Campylobacter sp.
GAGCTGTACCCTTATCTTCCATAATGGTAGCAGCGCAGGTGGCGGGTAGAAGATGGAAAAGTATTTAAAAAAGCTTATGATTTAGCTAAAACGAATAAATTTTATCTAAGCAAAATAATACTTGTCAAAAAACTTGCAAGATAACGAAGGACTGAAATAAAATTAATTGTTTAGTCGCTTTGACAGCTAAGTTTCAACCCCACGGTATAAACCTGACTAAATTTACAGTCTCACTTCAATATTTTGTTCTCGTAAATACGCTTTTAGTGCCTTGATTTCGATTTCTCTGAAGTGAAAAATCGATGCCGCCAGGCATGCGTCCGCGCCCGCTAAAAATGCGTCTTTGAAGTGCTCCATTTTACCCGCACCGCCGCTTGCGATAACGGGGATGTCAAGCGCGCTGAAAATCCGCGTCAAATTTAGCTCAAAGCCGTTTTTAACGCCGTCGCAGTCCATTGATGTGAGTAAAATTTCGCCTGCACCGCGCTCCTGCGCCTCTTTTGCCCAGGCAAGTGCATCTTTGCCGGTATCTAGCCTACCGCCGTTTATAAAAACGCTATAGCCGCAAGGCTCGCCGTTCCCAGTTAAAATTTCATCCTGCGGAGCGCGTAAAATTTTGCCAAAATTTCGAGTCTCACTGCCTAAATTTGTGTCTGGATTTCGCATGTCGCCGTGTAAATTTCCGTTTGAATTCCTCGTCGCGCCACATAAATCGCCACGCGAAATTTCATTCGAATTTCGTTTCGCATCAATCGCGACGACGACGCACTGCGAGCCGAATTTATTCGCCGCTTCGTCTATCAAATTTGGATTTTTTATCGCGGCCGAATTGAGGCTTATTTTGTCGCAGCCAACGTTTAGTAGGCGCGAGATATCGTCGATCGTGCGGATACCCCCGCCCACGGTCAGCGGGATAAAAAGCTCACGCGCTACCCGCTCTACGACGTCCACGATCGTATCGCGCTCAAGGTGCGACGCCGTAATGTCGAGGAAGCACAGCTCATCCGCGCCCTCCTCGTTGTAACGCTTGGCTATCTCGACCGGATCGCCCGCATCCACGAGGCCTACGAAATTTACGCCCTTTACCACGCGTCCGTCTTTGACGTCAAGGCATGGGA
>NZ_CALKTS010000220.1 GCF_937997595.1 uncultured Campylobacter sp.
CAAACTGTTTTTTGATAGGCTCTTTAAAAATTTCGTCTTTCATCCGTTTCCTTTTTAGTTTCGCTATTTACGCAGCACTCGATTTATATTTTCTGCGCATGCTGAGCGCAGAATTCTCACACCGTGCTTCCTGCACTTACGCGGCACTCTATTTGCGACCGCTACGTATGGAATTTTTGCGCTTAGTTTGCCCCACGCGAAGCATACCTAAATTTTAAAGCTTTGCAGCGCAACTAAGATTTTTTATCGCCCTCGATTCTCGGTGCAGCTCACACTTACCTCGCCTTACATAAGCCCAAGCCCAAGGTGCGTTAAAGCCATGTAGGCAGTGTACCAAGTAACGGGCGCACGACTTTTATATGGGACGACGCAGACGGCTCATTTAATGCACCGTAGATGCGAAACATAGACGGATGCATTAAATTCAAAGCGCACAGCCCGCAAATTTCATCTTTAAGCTTACAAGCCGTAGATTAAAATTTACGGCTTCGTAGTACCGCCTCCGCCTCTGAAACGTCTTTTAAAATCTGCTCTTTAAGCCGCGCTAGATCGCTAAATTTGCGATTTTCACGTAGGAACTTTATAAATTTCACGCAAGCAAATTTCGCGCCGCTGTTTTTGTCCGCAGCCTCTAAAATTTTATTTTCGGCGTCCAAGCTCTCGCTCGTCGCAAAATTTTGTGTAGAAATTTCAGCCGAATTACACGCCGAAATTTCATCTAAATTTTGCACAGAATGTGCGGCTTGCCCCCCGCAGCACGGCGCGCGATCTTGCGCGGAATTTAAACCAGCCTCAAAGCCTGCAAAGTCCCCCAAAATGTGCGTTTCAATCGCAAAAGCTCCGTCGGTGCTGAGCCTGTGCCCCAAGAAGCTCACGCTTGCAAATTCCTTGCTTTCAGAGCGCGTTAGGCTTGCATACACGCCACTTTTTGGCATAAAATAGCCGCTCGCATCAAGATTTAGCGTCGCTACGAACTCCCGCGCCCCGCGCCCCTGACCGCGCACGATCCGCCCGCAGATCTCGTAATTTCGCCCTAAAAGCTCCGCCGCCTCTTCGCACCGACCGCGCGATAAAAGCTCCTTGATCCTACTTGAATGCACGCCGCCGCCGCTTAAGCAAAACTCCCCTAAGACGCAGGTTTGCCCGCGAAATTCGCGCCTTAAAAATTCCACGTCCCACGCCCGATCACGCCCAAATCTAAAGTCCTCGCCCACGACAATTTTTTGTAAATTTATGAAATTCTGCCTTAAAAGTGCGATAAATTCGCCTCCGCTAAGGCTTTTGATAGCGCGTAGATCGCAATAAAAAATCTTTTTGTTCGTAAACGCCTGCCGTGACGCAAAAGGGGTGAGCTTCGTGCCACCACCTGCTAGGATTACGATTATTGCGCCTTGCTCGCCTAGGCGCTCAAATAATTTTTGATGTCCAAGGTGCATACCGTCGAAGTTACCGATCGCTACGGCGTGCACATTATCGCGGTTTGCGCCTTGTAGCGTTGCGAAAATCTCGCCACGTGTGAACTGCTCGCTTAGGCGCGCACGCAGTACTTCCGCACAAGCAGGAAGCGTGCCTTGAGTCTGGACGTCTACGTCATTGCTGCAAGCGTCGTTATAAGCCGTTTTACTGCCAAAAGTCGTTTCATTGCTGCAAGAGGTGTCGGTGTCTGCTTCATCTGCGCGGTGCGCATCGCCGGCTTTGTTTTCACTCAACTCTTGCCTTGGGCGTTTGATATTTTGAGATGAATTTTCTCCATTGCTTGTAAAATTCTGTTCCGTAAAATTTTTCAAGCTGGAATTCTGCGCTACGAAATTTCGCTCTTTAAAATTCCGTAGCGAAGTCCCTGTATGGTCTTTACCTGATTTTTGATTAGCCATTATTTCTGCTTCGTCCAGACGATTTTTTTGGTGTCGTAGCCGCTGTGCTTCGCTTTTTTTAGATAAACGATGCGGATCGGCTCAGGCAGGGTTTTGGTGCGCGAGAGAATATACAGCTCGCTCGTATCGGCGCCGAAGATCAGGGCGTAGCGATAGTCGCCGTCCACCTGCGCCACGCGGTAGAGGGAGTCGGAAATCAGGCCCTTTTGATAGAGCAGGCCTACGCTTTTATCGCCCGCAAACTCCAACACGTGCTGCTCGTTTTCGATTTTGCCAGAGCTTGTTTTGGCGGTTTTTAAAAGATTGATCGTGGAGTTTTTATCGATAAAGCACTCGTACGCGGTGTTTTGCAGCTCGCCGCCGCCCTTCATATGGGCGATCTCATACCAGCCGCCGCTAAATTTAACTATGTCGAAGTTTTTTACGATCGGCGCTTTGGGGTTTAAGCTTTTAGCGCATGAGCCCAAAAATAGCGCGCAAAACGCCAATATAATTAAGTTTTTAAATTTCATCGTTCGTCCTTTTTAGAAGATAGAAAAATTCCCTATTTCCCTCTTTACCCGTGATTTTGCAGGCGCTAGCGTGCAGCACAGCAAGCCCCAGCTCGGCGCATAGCCGCTCAAATTTCGCTCGCGCGGCGCACACCGCTTTTTCGTCCTTGAGCACGCCTTTTTTATTTCGCTTGATCTCCGCGCCGACCTCAAATTGCGGCTTAAATAGCACGATGAGAGAGCTTTTTGCAAGGCTTGCGAGGCTTTTTAAGATCAAATTTAGCGAGATGAAGCTCACGTCGCAGGTGATGAGATCAAATTTCTTCTTGCTTGCAAACTCCCTGATGTCGGTGTTTTCGCGCACGATCACGCGAGGATCGCGCCGCAAAATTTCGCTTAGCTGCGAGCTGCCGACGTCAAGCGCGGTCACGCTCTTTGCGCCGCGCTGCAGTAAAATCTGCACGAACCCGCCGGTGCTACTGCCCACGTCCAAAACATCGGCTCCCGCTAAATTTAAAATATCTTTTTGCGATGGCTTTGTTTGTACCAGCTCCGCGCCGCCTTCGTTGCGGCACGCGCCCACCCTGCCGCCCGATTTGGAGGCTTTCGCCGCATTTAAAATCTCTGCCGTTTCGGCGTCTGCGTTCGTTTGCAAAAGTCCTGCCGTCTCGGGGCCCGCGCTCGTCTGTAAAAATTCTCCTGTTTGCTTGCCTGCACCGGTTTGTAGAAGCACAGCCGTATCGGCGCTAGTTTTTGCGGTACGGATCGCTTCGGTAGTGGCTTTTGCGCTCTTTGTCGTCGTTGCGCTTGGAATTTTAGTCGCTTCGTCTGCGCTCAAAATTTTATCCGTAGCCGTAAAATCTGCGCTTGAAATTTGCGTCGTTACTGCGCCTGCTTTTTGCGTCGCTGTCGCTTTGCTATCCGTGCACTTCGCACTGCTGTACGGCTTTGAAATTTCTGCCGCCGAGTTAGGCGAATTTGCGGCGCAGCTCGCCAA
>NZ_CALKTS010000221.1 GCF_937997595.1 uncultured Campylobacter sp.
CCGTAATCGCGCTGGCAGGCGGTATCTCGCCCTGTGCCGGCGGCTGTAATGAGCGAGGCATAGGCGCATTTTTTTGCATCCTAAACGAACCTATGAGCCTTGAGCGCGCGATGGAAAAAGAGACCGCGACACAAAATTTAGCCCGCGTCGCCGAACAAGCGGTGAGATTGTTTCTGCTAGGGCACGGCGCTAAATAGGGCTTTTAGACTGAAATTTTAAGGCGCATCCGCTAAAACTCGAAGCGGGTACGGCGAGTGCGGGCAGGGATACAGCGCGGCGGCGGCTCGCGGCAGACAAGCACGACAAAGTGCGGCAGGAAGCGAGCACGGCGAAGAAGCGAAATTTTATGCAGGATAGATTTGTATGCTTTAAAAGCACGGCGTGATCTTGACGCAGATGGGGTGACGCGTAGATTACAAGGCATAAAAAATATACGCGAAGAAGCAGGCGAGAGCCACAACGATGGACGTTGGTAAAACGGCGGCTTGCGGCAAGGATATGGGCTATGACGTGCATGCGCGGCAAGCAGATACTGCGCGCAGCTTACGACGGGCGGCAGAATTTCATCCGCCGCAGACCGCGGTAAGTGGATAAATTTTGCATTAAAACGTAGCTTTGCCGAAATTCTAGCGCGTTTGAAAATACGGAGCAATAGGACAGGAGGTAAGACGGCGGGCGGCTCGGCGATGACATAGCGGCGTGAAATTTTACGGCGCAAAAATTTATTTTACCGCGCGATACATACGCAAGGCGCGATCTAAAACTCATTTTCCAATCAAGCGGCTCGCGCACCCTCGCAATACATACCTCAAGACATGACTAAAACAGACAGAATTTTAAGATTTATGCCATATTCGCAGCTTATGGAATTTGCAACGTAAATTTAAAAGCAGCGATCCGCCTTATGAAATTCCGTTTCGAATTTTAGCCCGCGATATGTTCATTTTGAGGTAAGAAAGGCTGCTCAATCGCAAAATCGCGCTTCTTGCAAAGATGACGGCGGCGCATTACTTCGCTCGCTCGCAAAGCCCGCCGCCCTCCGATAACGCTTTGATGAGGAGCGGGCCACATCTGCGTAAATTTTGTATTATTAAGATCGCGGATTTGCTTATCACTAAATTTAGTGCGGATGCGGCCGCCGTATGCCGCTACGACAGGGGCGAGCTTTCGTTAAATTTGCTCCGATCGCGCTGTGTTTTGCGATAAAAATTTATGAAATTTCATTTGCGGTCGGCGCCAAAAAATTTTATAAAGCTCCATTTTAAAATTTGCGGCACGGGCGCATACCGATCAGGTCCAAGCTAAAATCAAATCTCAAAATTCTAAGCGACGAATGCAGAAAACCCTCGTGCCTAGCGTATCTGCGGCGGCGGTGCGGACACGCTAAATTTATCGCTTTTAGGACGCAAAAGATGTGCAGGCGCGGGCAAAATTTATTGATTTTAGAGTTTAAAGTATCGAATTCGCGCGTCTAGGCTAAATTTAAATTTAAAGCGCGCAACGCTTCGAACGCATCCGCGCGACTGCAAGCGCTCATAAAATTCACCCGAAGCAAGGTTGTAAAACCGCGGACGGGCGCAAAATTTATCGTCGCAAAAATCAAAACTACGAAAACAAAAAAGCTCCACGAGCACTCGCCGCCGCACCTGCCCGAGCAAATTAAAATCGCATGATCCGCCAGCCGACATACGCGGAGGGCGCTACTGCGGGCATTTGCACTTAAATCCGGTGCGATCGCAATGCGATTTAAAACCGCGCCTGCTTAAATTCGCGCCGTTTCGGTTCGCTCGCAATCACATCTCGCCGCAG
>NZ_CALKTS010000222.1 GCF_937997595.1 uncultured Campylobacter sp.
GGATATTATCGATGTTAAATCCCCTTGAAATCGGCAAACTCATACCGAATCTGCTAGTAGCGGTAATACCCGGTACGTAATTTAGCGCGTCGTCGACCTTGGTAAGGCTCAAATCCTTTATGAGCTGATCGGGTACGACGGAAACGGTTTGAGGCGTCTGGCGGATGCTTAGATCAAGGCCCGTAGCGGTATTCATATTATCGGTCGTATACATACCGGTGCCTTCGGTTGTCAATAGATCGGCCTTGCCCGTGACGTTTATGGTGCCGAGATTATCGCCGTCTGAGCCCTGCAGCGTAGAATTTGCCGCGCTACCGCTTTGCGTCGCCGCAGTATTAGAGGCTAAATTTGAAGCAGGCGGCGCGGAGCTCCGCGATGCGGCGGCTGCACGCGAGCTTTGCGATGACGAAATTTTAGAGGCAGAGCTTGCGGTAGCGGATTGACCTTGAGAAGCGCCGCTATTTTTGCGCCGCAGTAAGCCAAAACGGCGAGCAAAGTAGCGCCAAAGAGAGTAAAATTTTACCCTTTTTCATAAAAATCCTTTTTAGATTTTATAATCTATATCAATTTACTGGCGGGATTATCTTACAATTATTCTTAAATAATAATAAAATTTTTAATAAACTAAATCATAAAATTTTATATGTAATTACTAATTTAAGGGAATTTAATAAGATATATTGACGAATTTTTAAGCAAAATTTATATAAATTTTAAAAAGTATATGAATTTGAAAAACAAAGGATTTAAAAATTTAAAATTCTAAAATTCCGCCGCTTTAAAATAACGTAAGCGACGGAATTTAGCGTTTATCGGCGTTTGGTCTTGCGATTATGATAGCACTAGCACCGGTACAAGCGCATTGTGCAAGATGTCCTCGGAGACGCTGCCTAAAAAGAGCTTTTTGAAAAAGCCCTTCGTAAAGGCACCGGTAGCGATCAGATCGAGGTTATTGGCGCGGCGATATTTGATGATCTCATCGGCGGGAACTTCGGCTTGGATGTATTTGAAAGTGGCGTTTTGAGTGCCTAAAATTTCGCGCGCTAGATCCAGCATCCGCTCGCCCTCTGTGGCACCCGCATTGATGTGCAAGACATGTTTATGTGCGCTCGCAAGAAGCTTTGAGCTCTTTATAAACTCAAGCGTGCGCTTTGCCGCATCGGTGCCGTCAAACGCAATGAGCACGGAGTTAATCGGTGAAAATTCCTTATTCACGAGCAGCGACGGCACGTGAAGCTCCTTTATTAGCACGCTTGCGTTAAAGCCTACGTCCTCGTTATTTGAGCCCTTGATACCGAGTACAAAAATTTCAGCTTCCTCCTTGTACTCAGCGATAACGTCGATGAAATCGCCATCTTTAATGATTTTACTTGCCTTTACACCTGCAGCAGTCGCAGCGCAGATATATTCATCCAGCATCGCTTCAGCTTCTTCGTGGTCTTTTTCTGCATCCACGCCGCCTAGTGTGGGACTTCCGTAGCTATTTGCAAGGATATCATTCTCTCCTAGGACGATTCCGCCTGCGGCTAGCCCATAAAAATTCTCGCCAAGCTCCGGGATTTCAACCACGTGAATAAACACGAGCTCGGCACCCAAGGTTTTAGCGACGTAAATTCCGTAATCTCTAACCGCTGGGGCAAGCGCATTTTGATCGACGCAAGTGATGACCTTTTTCATTTTTCGTCCTTTTAAAGATAAAATTTTAATTAAAATAAGCTTATCAAATTTTGTATAAAAGTTATTTAAATTCCGTAGATTTGAATGCGGCGCGGGCGATTTTGCAAAATTTCAAAGCCGTGCCGTAATGGATATGTGAGGTGCGGGTACGCTTGCGACAAGTTAGCTCGGACTCAGCGTGGCAGGTGGGCGCGCTGTACAGACGCGGCATACAAGGTGCGGCGCGGGCGATTTTGAAATTTATTAAGCCGCTAAAGGCGGTTTAAAGCGCCGTTATTGCGGTTAGCAGAGGCTCAACTGCGCGGTGGTGGCGTGAATTCTTTGGGTTTAAAGCGCCGTTATTGCGGTTAGCAGCCCAAAGATGATCCCCGGGAAATTCGCTGCGGCGAGCGGATAGTCCTTTTTAGGCTTTAGCAGCCCGTAGCTAAGCTATATCGTGCAGTTTATCGCGGCTGCGAGCGGCTGGAGAAACGGGACTTTGTTGCCGTCTAAATTTGCCATTATATTCGG
>NZ_CALKTS010000223.1 GCF_937997595.1 uncultured Campylobacter sp.
TTGAGCAGCTAAATTTGATCGGTAAATTTAAAGCGGTCGAAGGGGTGCTTGACGAAGACATTCGCCCGATGCTTCAGATGGACGGCGGCAATCTCGACGTCATCGACATTAGGCCTGCAGACGACGGCAAAACGGACATCTATATCCGCTACCTGGGTGCTTGCAGCGGCTGCGCCAGTGGTGCGAGCGGCACATTATATGCGATCGAAAATGTTTTGCAAGAAAACCTTAGCCCGAACATCCGCGTAATGCCGATCTAAGCTTATCGGTCGCTACGTTTGCATCTTAGCTTGGTCTTTGCTTGGTCTTTACAAAATTTTAAGAGCTTGAGCTTCTGCGCAACAGCGGAGCTAAATTCCGCCCCTTAGCTAAATCCGCAATTAGACGCTAAATCTGCGTAGAATTTCGGTGCTTGCTTTTAAGAATATCGTAAATTTAGCTAAGGTTTTTTAGCGTGAAATTCATCCGTAGATTTTGTCTATAAAATTTAATTAAAAGAACTTCTTATTTCGCTCACGTAAGTTTTTTGTTAGATTTCGTTCGTAAATTGGACATAGAATTTTCTCCGTAAATTTCATCTTTTCATAAATTTAGATGAAAATGCGCCATAAATCGCAGAATTTTAGCTGGCTATAATTTCTTTTTATTATAATTGCGCCTTATTTCAACTAAAAGGGGAGCAAATGAAAGTATTTGTTTTGGCGGCTCTGCTACTTGGTTTTCTATCTGCAAATTCTTTGGATCAGATCAAAAAAGATAGGCTCGTTCGCATAGGTGTATATAACGATCAGCCGCCGTTTAGTGCGCTCGTAGACGGCAAATACAGGGGATTTGAGATTGCTCTTGGCGAAAAGCTCGGTAAGGAGATTTTCGGCGATAATCCCGGCAAGGTAAAATTTATCCCGATCACGGCTTCAAGACGCATTAGCGCTTTACAGCGCAATGAAGCGGATATGGTGATTGCGACCTTTACTCCTACGCCCACGCGAGCGAAAAAAGTAGATTTTTCGGAGCCTTATTTTAAGGTGCAGGTAGGTGTGCTAGCCAAAAAAGACGAAAATGTCACGAGCTTCGATCAGCTGCGCAAAAAGAGGATTTTTGTCATCAAACACTCTCCTATTCACAATTTCTTACGCAAAGCGGGCTTTAGAAAGAATTTAAACTTTTGCGCCAGTTCGGCTAAATGTTACCGCGCTTTCAAAAGGGCGAAAAATGCCGTGCATGTCGATGATAATCTAATCCTGCACGCATACGCGATCATCGATAATAAAACGCAGGTTGCTTTGGATGGTCTAGGTAAGCAAACTTACAACGCAATCGCCGTGCAGAAGGGCAATAATGCGCTGCTAGAGCTAATCAATACATCTTTAGCGGGATTAAAAAAAGACGGATTTTTAGATAAGACCTTTGACGATACGCTCGGGATTTTTTATCATGGCACGATCGATAAGAAGGAATTCTTGGTTGAATAAAATTTCGTGCAGAATTTAATTCGTCCGCCTGGTTTCCGCGTAAAATTCGATTCATTGTAACGACGGAGTTAAAAAATACGTTGCGGGCTTAATTTGCTTTTAGAATTCGGTCTCGATTTTGCTTGCCTCTCCTAAAGTACAGATTTTATCGAAATTGGTGAGGCTATTTAAGACGCGCGCACCACTAGCGCGAAATTCCATTTTCGGAAGTAAAATTTTTAAGCAATTCGGCTGCATTTAAAATTTACGCAACTTTTATAGAGTCCGTTTCAATTTTGCGTCTCACAAAGCCCGCGCTAGCTTGTAAATTTCTATTTTTTCAGCTCCAAATACCTGCTCCGTAGCTACAATTTTATGATTTAAATTTTAAAAATTCCTCTAAAAGGAGTTAAACTCCCAAGCGCTATTGCCGCCTCGGTATGGAGAATTTAAAATTTACGCCCTACATCAAAGGCAAATTTTATGCAAAGTAGGCGCCAAATGAGCAGGCGGAGCAAATAATTTCAAATTTAGCGGCGCCTGTCTTATCGGTGCCGCGAGGCTGCATATTACAAAGACGCGGCGAATACAAAAAATGTCGTAAAAATTTTACCTCAAGAGCCAATCTCGATTTACTTCACCAGCTCGTAGTTATACTCTTTCGTGCCGTCGAGTAGATTTGTGACGTTGTAGCCTCGCTCGTTTAGGGCTTTGGCGAGCTTGGCGCTGCGGTTGC
>NZ_CALKTS010000224.1 GCF_937997595.1 uncultured Campylobacter sp.
GTTTAGCATATCGATCACAAATACCAAAGTTTTCATCAAAACTCCTTATAAATTTTAGGTTTCATATCTTTTAAAAAATTCATTTTAGCGCGAAATTTTAAAATTTCATCTAAATTCGCCCGAGCGATCTTCACGGCCTCTTTTTTGCCTAGGCGCGCGACGATCTCGCCGTAGGGATTTATCAGCATGGAATTTCCGCCGAAACTCTCGCCCTGCCCCGTATCGCCGCAGCCGTTTACCGCGCAGATAAAAATTTGATTTTCGATCGCACGGGCTCTCGCAAGCGTGATAAAATGCTCTATGCGGCTCTGCGCAAACTGCGCGATCACAAAAACAATCTGTGCGCCGCGAAGCGCTAAAGCGCGAAAAATTTCACAAAAGCGCAGATCGTAGCAGACCGCAACGCCGATTTTGACCGCGCGATTTCCAAATTTGACCTCGCAAATTCCTAACCTATCGCCGCCGCTTACGATCTCATTTTCGCGAGCGAACGAGAAGGCGTGGATCTTGTCGTAGCGTAAAATTTTAGCTCCGTTTTGATAGATGAAAGCGGAATTGTAAATTTTATCTTGCCTAGAATTTATCGCTCCGCCAATCAAAACAGCGCCGTTTTTTTGTGAAATTTCGCTTAAAATTTTTTTCGTATGAGCAGCGTTCGTATCGACGAGTTCTTTAAATTTAGCCGTATTGAAGCCCGTATTAAAGGCTTCCGGCAGCACCGCTACGTCCGCGCCGCGTTTTAACGCGCGATCGATCAGCCCGCGCGCGCGGATAAAATTTTGCTCACAATCTGCAAAATTTTGAGCCATTTTCACGTCCATTTGCAAAATAGCGATTTTCATAAAACCTCCTATTTAGGCGCTAAGCGCATAACATTTGCATGCGTAAGCGCGATAGCTATAGCATCTGTAATATCAAGCGGCTTAATCTCCTTATTAATCCCCAAGATCCGCTTCACCATGAAAGCAACCTGCTCCTTCGCCGCCTTTGCCTTTCCTGTGACAGATTTTTTTACCTGAAGCGGCGTATATTCGGCAAAATTCCCAAAAATTTGTAAAATTTTAAGAGCCAGCGCGCCGCGAAACTGAGCGAGCTTTA
>NZ_CALKTS010000225.1 GCF_937997595.1 uncultured Campylobacter sp.
TTGCGCTCGGCGTTCATTCGCACGTAGCCCGCCTTGCGCTCAAGGATGAAGTCTTTTGCAAATTTGCCGTTTTGGATCTCTTTTAGCACCTCTTTCATCGCCGCTTTGCTGCTTTCGTTTACGACGCGGTTGCCGCTTACGTAATCGCCGTATTCTGCGGTGTTTGAGATCGAGTAGCGCATATCTGCCATGCCGCCTTGATAGATGAGATCCACGATCAGCTTCATCTCGTGCTGGCACTCAAAATACGCCATCTCAGGCTCATATCCAGCCTCGACGAGGGTCTCAAAGCCTGCGTTGATGAGCGCGCAAAGTCCGCCGCAAAGTACAGCCTGCTCGCCGAAAAGATCGGTCTCGGTTTCTGCTTTGAAGGTCGTTTCGATGATGCCGGTGCGGCCGCCGCCGATCGCGCTTGCATAGCTTAGAGCAAGCTCTTTGGCTCTGCCGCTTTCGTTTTGCGAAACAGCGATCAGCATAGGCACTCCGCCGCCGCTTACAAACTCGTTGCGAACAGTGTGGCCGGGAGCTTTCGGAGCGATCATAATGCAGTCGACGCCCTTTGGAGGAACAATCTGTCCGAAGTGGATATTGAAGCCGTGCGCGAACGCGATCGCGTTGCCCTCGCTTAAGCTCGGCTCTATCTCCGCTTTGAAAATGTCGCCTTGAAACTCATCGGGCGTTAGGATCATTACGACGTCCGCGGCTTTCGTAGCTTCGCCGACGCTCATTACCTTAAAGCCCTTTGCCTCGGCCTTGCTCCAGCTCGCGCCGCCCTTTTTGAGGCCTACGATGACCTCTACGCCGCTATCTCGCAAATTTTCGGCGTGAGCGTGTCCCTGCGAGCCAAAGCCGATCATAGCGACCTTTTTAGCCTTGATGAGGCTCAAATCACAATCTTTGTCGTAAAAAACGTTTATTGCCATAACGCATCCTTTTTTAAAAATTTAGGCGAGATTGTAGCTAAAATTTGCTTTTACGTAGATAAACCGCGCGCCGCAAGGGCGGATAAAGAAATTTTGAGCTATCATTGAGGCATAATTTAGCTTTAAAAGGAGCGAAAATGAAAGTGGGATTTATCGGCGGCGGAAATATGGGCGAGGCGATGATCGCCGCACTTTGCGCAGCGGGCGGGCGAGATTGCACGGCGCGCGGAGAAAATTTTACAGAGGATAAAGAAAATTGCACGGCGAGCGGAGAAAATTCCGCGCACGACGGGCAAAATTCTATGCCCGATACTCAAAGCTTTGCGGCTTGCGGGCAGAATTCCGCAAATTTAGAGCAGAATTTTGCGAGCCGCGAACGTGATCCCGCCTACGCGCAGCCCGCCTCCGATACGAAGCTTCAAGTCCTAGCTTATGCTAGAAGCAAAAACGAAACCTTACGCAAGCGCTACGGCGTGCAGATTTTAGAGGGCGAGACGCAGCTGGCACACGCTGCGGATATAATCGTGCTCGCGACCAAGCCCGCCAGTTACGAGGGGATTTTGCACCTGATCGCGCCCGAGCTCGCGGGCAAAATCCTGCTTCTTTTGGCGCCGAATTTCAAGCTGGAGTGCGCCCAAAATATCGTAGGTGCGGACGTTTTCGTGGCTCGCGCGATGCCAAACGTCGCTGCGGGTATCGGCGTGTCGGCTACGGCGCTGTGCTACGGCGAGTATTTTGATGAGGCCAGTCGGGAGATCGTACGAGCGCTAGCCGCCAAAATCGGCAAATTCTACGAAATAGACGAGGCGGGTTTTGCCGCATTTACGGGGATTGCGGGCAGCCTGCCTGCGTATGTGTGCGCCTTTATCGAGGCTGCGGCGGATGCGGGCGTGCGGGGCGGATTGCCGCGGGCGCTGTGCTACGACGCGGTAGCGGCGGCGGTAGAGGGCACGGCGCGTCTGCTACAAAGCGGCAGGCGCCCATCGGAGCTCAAAGACGCGGTCTGCTCGCCTGCGGGCACGACGATAGAGGGGCTGGCGGCACTGGAGGCGGCTGGGTTTCGCGCAGCGGTGATGGCGGCGATCGAGGCGTGCATCGCCAAAGCTCGCGGCTAGCCTCGTCGCACCTCGTCGGTTTCGGATTTCAAACATAGCACTTTCGCAGTCGCGCTAATATCGGAATTCTGTGCGGGCGCTCTAGCTAAAATTTTGTCTTATCCTTATCGAATGAGTTCGTCGCTTCGGTTGCGGCAGAATTTGCGAGCCTTATGATAAGCGAGCCGGCAAGCTCGTATTGCATTTAAATTTTAAAATTTAGTGACTTTGGAAATTTTAGGTCAAAATTTTACGATTAAAATTTTAAATTTACAGGATTATAAATTTAGTGATCGCAACAGAGCTAAATTTTGATTTTTAGTGGAGCAGGCTTGGCGTCCACAACCATTAAAATCAAAATTTAGCGCAACATGAACGGATACGTCCGCGACTGCGAACTTGAGAAACAAAAACGTAAAAGTGGAATGCAAGCGCTAAAAGAGTGCGTCCTACGCTGCGGTCTTGCGAGATACAAACGCAAACTGTAAAATTTCGTCGCTCACGTGAATAGAAAACCGAAACTAGCCGCGCAGAAGCGTATTTTACTACCAGAGCGAGCCGCATCAAAACATATTCCGCCGCCTAAGCGAGCCTTAAATTTAAACTGCGCTTCGCCGCCGAGCCGCAAACCAAACCTATGCTCCAAATCCTGTCAATCTGCGCAATAAAATTTGACTTTCATCCGGCCAAAACTTCGCACGCAAAGCCGCGATAAGCAAGATCAGATAAATTCCTTCTCCAAAGGCTGCATCGCGTTGCCGTCTGCGTCGAAAAGCACCCGCCCACAAACCTCGCAAACCTCATCTCTAGGAGAGGGCTCGTCCGCATCCAGCTGCCACGCGGACATCTCGCCGCACTCGCAGTTTATGACGTAAAGGATCTGCCTTTTGCGGCGCTTGCCCCACGGCGCGATATCCCAAAATAGCTCCTCGCGCTTGCCTAGCTTTTTAAAATCTTTCTCGGCGTCCTTGTGCGCGACGAGCAGATAGTAGGCATCACTATGAAGATCCAAAGTAAAGAGCCTAAAATCGCTCTTCTTTAGCGCCTTTTGAAACTCATTCATCAAAAATAGGCTCGCATCGCCGCGCTCGAAACCCTCTTTTTTTGCTTCTTTTTCGAGCTTTGCGTAAATTTTATCGCACTCTAGTGACACGCCGCTTTGCAGCGCATCAAGTCTAGAGCTGATAAATTTGCCCACATCGCCCGTCTCGTCCTCGCCGGCCCAGTCAAGCATCCAAACAAGCCCTTTTCCGATAAGCGCATCCAAAAACTCGCCATCATTCATCTCGCCCGTTTTCCCAAAACCGCCCGTCTCGCCCGCCGTCAAATGCTTTAGGACGCAGCACTGATCTTTCGTCATTTTCGCTCCTTTTGATTAAATTTACCGCCTATGCGACCCACTTAAATTTTACTCTCAAAAAGCTTTAAGCTTACTTTTCGTAAGTTTGGTACCGAAAGTCCGGGCTCACGACGCACGAGCACAAAATAGGCGCGCGGGCGTGCGCAAAATACGCAAGCCATCGCAAACGGCAAACGCAAATTTAGCTCGCGGCGGCGGGTAAAATTTACGCTATAATTTCACAAAAGCGCCAAAATTTCAACCGAAAAGGACGCGAATGCAAACGGATCTGCAAGAAAAGATTAAGGAGCTGCAGCGCAAGATCGCGCGCGAAATCACCTATTTTCAGACGGGCGGAGTGAGACCGCGAGGCGCGATCGATGAGTGTTGGATCGGCCGCGTGCTTGCGTGCGCGGCGGACGAGGAGCTGTCTGTGGATCAAAACGGCGCGCCGATGCTCCCTCTGGCGCAGTTTTACCTGCCCGCGCTACCCTACGTGCCGCAGGTCTTGGACGGCGTCAAGCTGCTTGCGGTCTTCATCTCGCAGGATCTCATCGGCAAATTTGATGAGAATATGGACGGCCTATGGGCGATCCGCGAGTATAAAAACGAGGCTGAGCTCGTCATAAAGGAGCTTGCAAATCCGCGCTCGCAGATAAGGCCCTTTCCTTTGCAGCCAAAATTTGCCGCGGACGACGTCGCGAGCTGGGACGGCGGCGGGCTGGAGCCTGACGTCGTGCATGAAATTTTAGAGCTTAAAAGGTCAGTCGGGCTCTATTATTCCGACGTCACGGCTGGGCTAGAGTATCACAACTGCACGAAGCTCGGCGGCTACCCCTCTTTTTGCCAGTCAGGAGTGAGCTTCGACGAGGGTTTTCAGTTTGTTTTCCAGATCTCAAGCGACGAAAAGGCGGGCTTTAACGTCATTGACGGCGGCAGCTTGATGTTTGCTAAAAACCCGCAAAGCGGCGCGTGGAGCCTGTATTATGATTTCGATTAGGCGCGCGAAGATAAATTTAGCTCGCCCGCAAAATTCCGCCGTTTCAAACGGACGCCGGGAGCGAGTAAATTTACGATGGAATTTTATCTGCGTACGGCTTTGAGTCCGCTCGATGTGGATTAAATTTTAACGGCGGCATGTCCGATCTAGGTTAAATTTAAGTCGCCGAGAGACGAGCCAAATAGTTGCAGACGCGCCAAATACAGCGGGCGGGCCGTGAAAAATTCGACGCCGTAAAATTTTAAAATTTTATAGCTCAAGATTTCGGCTTTGAGCTTGAAATTTAAGGCGCGCTTGAAATTTTAACCTGTAAATTTAAAGGAGCGAAAATGAATGCAAACCAGCTTGCAAACATCTGGCGCAGGCCGATCTACCTGCCCTATCTACAAGATCCACTCACGCCCGAGGCGCTGCGAACCGCAGAAGAGGAGCTAGGACGCGCCCTGCCGCGCGAGCTAGTCATGATGCTGAGCGTGCAAAATGGCGGCTACCTGCGCTACGAGCTAGAGGGCTATCCGCTGGACGCCGTCAGCGGCATCGGCGAGGCGTATCCGTCGCTTACGCGCTTTAGCTGGGGCGAGGAGCGCGAGTGTGTGAGCTTCGAGCTTGACGGGCTGGTGCCCTTCAGCGGCGACGGGCATTGGTATCTGTGCCTGGACTACCGCGCGAGCGAGGAGCCTGCGGTCGCCTACATCGACGTCGAGTGCGACGAGCAGAGCATCATCGTGCAGGATTTCGCTTCGTTTTTGGCGCTTTTGCGGCTCGACACGGGCGGCAAGATCGCGCTGCAAACAGAGCTCGATCTAGACGGCACGAAGGCGCGGCTGGAGGAAATTTTGAGCGTGCGTGCTAGAGTCGCCGATCCGCAACTTTACGGCTTTAGCGTGTATAATTTCGCTCGCGAAGGCGGCGTGCTGAGCCTTAGCCCGAACGAGGTTCGGCTCGGATTTGCCAGGCGGGGCGAGCGACGGTTTAAAGAGCTTAAAAACTTTAGCGAACTCGCCCTGCGCTATGCTGAGCTGGACGGCAGCGCGATGATACTGGACATTTTCAAAGAGGAGCTGATGGATGAAATTTTGCGCGAGCTAAAGGATGCGGGCTTGTGCGCACAGAGCCTAAAAGACGCGGTCGGCGCGTAAGCTTTTGCGATTATTAGTGAGTTTTGTGCGGGCTGCGGCGCACGCTTGTGCAACCAGCAATGCGGACTTACGCGCGTAAATTTAGCTCGCCGCGGCGGGTAAAATTTCGCTATAATTTTGCCAATTTAACAAAGGAGAAAAGGGTGAGCGTAGAATTTCGCATCAAAAACAAAAAGCGCCCGCTATTTATGGGGTATTCGGACGCCATGAGCGTAGGCAAGGCATTGGATCTCCTGCCCGATCTATCGGTATTTGGCATAGACGAGAGCGCCGAGGATTTCGATGAAAGGGCGTTTTTAAAATCGCCTTTGAGCGAGCAGGAGTGCTTGATTTTGGGCGTGCGGGGCAAGAGCGGGCGCGGGATGGAGCTAAGATATGACGAGGAGCGGCAAAGCTACGCCGTGCGCGTAAATACGCCAGCGACAGTATTTGATTGGGTTTTGGCGATCTCATATCTGCAAGCGTTATCTAAGCAGCTGCAAAGCGAGATCGCGGATGAAAACGGCGAAATTTATACCCACGACACGATAGAGGAATTCGACTACGAGCGCGATATAGCGGCGGGACTACATTCGATAGATCAGCACTTAAACGGCGATACGGAGGTAAATTTTTGCTACGGAGTAGAGAGGCCTTTTGCGATAAACCGCGCGATGATGGATGAAATTTTAGCCTCATACAACCCCGCCGCCGAGTTTAGTAAGCGGCTAACCGAGGTGCAGTACCTCGACGCTTACAGCGCGCATCAGAGGTTTTACCGAAATGGGGATGACGGCACGATAATGGGCTCATACGCGCTCACGCAGGACCTGCCCACTATCCTGCCCTACAAGCCGTTTGTGGAGTGGCAAAATGCAGAGATGCTGAAAAATAGCGACGTCGCGCGCTGGCAGATCGCGCTCATAGGCATCGAGGGCGACGAAAACGACGCAGGTAACTACCGCGCCATCGCCGAGCTGGAATATGGCGAGTTTATCGTGCGGCTGCCGAAGCGAAACTACCGCTTCATCGATGCGAGCTATATTTTGGTTGACGGGCTAAACGTCAATCAGCTAAAGGCGCTGGCGGGCTAAATTTTACTTGCGGTGAAATTCTACAGAATTTTATCGAGGGTTGACGCCGCAAAATTTAAAGCCATCGAAGCTTAACGCTGCAAATCCAAAGCAGCGGAATTTGCGGTAAATTTCGCGGCGGGCAAAATTCTAAAAGGCGGAATTTTATCGCGATGCAAATTTAAGAATTCCATCACGATAAAATTCCGTCGCGGTAAAATTTAGAAAGGTTAAAATGAAAAAGACCTGCTACGATCTAAAAATTTACGATAACGACGGGATGCTCGGCGTGCTGCAAGAGGACATCGAGGCGCTACCGTTTTTCGACTACTGGCAAAAGATGGGTTCCGCAGGGCATATACATTGACGAAAGCGGCAAAGAGCACAGGCTCGTCTATCTGCACGACTGGGAGAAATTTTGCAGATTATTCGCTCGCGAACAGGAGCTGCTTAAGCGCGCCCCGGTCGGTAGCGAAAATGAGCGATCCAAGCCGTAGCGGATCTTGGTCGGCGGCAGAGAATAACGGCGATCCTGGCGCAGCGCAAGTAAATTTTAGCCGATAAATAGCGTCGCGCGTTAATCGGCCAAAATCGCCGCCCTACTTAAATCTGGGTTCAAGCTTAGCTCATCTATGACCCGCAAAAGCTCTAAAATTTCATTTTTGATCCCTGCAGCGTCCTCTAAGCTCGGCGGCGGCGAAAAGAGCGTTGTTTCAAACTTATTTTTCGCTCCGTTTAAAAACAGATAAAGCTTATCATCCATAAACGCTGCGCTCAGCCCCATTTTCCCCGCGAATTTTTCCTTTAGCTCTCGCAGGCGCTCCATAAACGCGGGCGTCAAAAGATACCTAGCCTCTACTTTATCGTCCGCAAAGACCCGAAATTCTTTACTAAAAAACACGTCGTCCATCTGTTCTTTTTCGCCTATAAATTTAGTATTTAACGTGCGGCTCGCGACTATCGTTTGCCCGCTAAATTTCTTGTAAAACTCGCATACCAAAACCGAGCCGCTGAACGCCTGCATATCCTTCATCGTCGACCACGCAAAGACTATCGCGGATAGCAAATTTAGCGCCGCCGAGTCGCTTAGCTCCAGCGTCGCGCCGTTTGGGATGCGGATCGCTTCGCTGAGGTTAAATTTGACGCCGTTATAAATGCCGCTGATTTGGTCTTCGGCGCGAAACTCATCGGGCGAATAGATGCCGATTTTGCGAAATTCTTTACGGCTGATGCCGGCATTCGGATCGTAGTTAAAATTTGGATCTACCCCGCGGATGGCGGCGCGGACGAAAACGTCTTTATAAAACGCTTTGTAATCCCCCAGCTCGTCGATCACTCGGCTTGCGTTAGCCATTAGCGCGGCGAGAAAAAACGGAATATAGATAATGATGAAAAATAGCGGTGCAAGGCGATTTTCAAAAAGATGCCCTACGGCAAATCCGCCGCCTACGGGCAGCGCTATTATAAATAAAATTCCCAAAAACAGATACTTTGCAAATGCTAGCCGGCACTCTTTTTGCTTTTTGGCGGTGGCAACTATTGCTTCGTTTATATTCAAATTTTACCTTTTTCTAAATTTGCGCAGCGGATTTCGCGCATGGAGCGAATTTTAGCAAAATTTACGCTGCAAAGATACGGCGGCGCGAGTAAATTTTATTCGGTGGATTAAATTTATGAAATTTACGCCGCGGCGGCGATCTACTCGGACGTGCGCTGATTTAGCCACGCTCTCAGATTGCCCGCGCCCTCTTTCAGCACCCCAAATCCTGCGGCGGCAACACAGACAAAATTAATTAGATAGCCTCTCCCGCCGACGTTTAAAATCCCAAAGCCTACAATCCACAGCGCCGCGCCGAAGCCAAGCGTGCACACGGCGGTCGCGATCCCCAGCTTGCGGCGCAAAGGGCTTGGTTTGCGCACCACCTGAACTCGAGTGATCACGTAGCTGCCCGCATATCCTCCGCGGATGAAATACGCGCGCGCAGGCTCGCCCTCCTCTACGGGGATATCGTTAAACTCGCCGCGCAGTTTCACGCCGTCTATCTCGAAAAATACCCAAATTTTGCTATTTCCTCTTGCAGCGTGGACGCGGAGATTTCGAACCTCGCCCGTGATTTCATATTCCAATTTGCCTCCTCAAACAGCTTCGCGCTTTGCTTCCGCGCTAAATCCCGCGCCGTAAAATTTTAAAATCAAAATTTATGCCTTGCTCGCAGCGCTGTCCGTAAAATTTTAAAGTTGAGATTCTGCAAGTCCTGAATTTAGAGCTAAGCCTTAAAATTTCATAGCGATAGAATTTCAAGTAAAGCTCGCCGCTAAATTTAGCTAATCGCATGCACTGGCTATTGCGTCTTACTGAATTTCGCATGTCGTAAAATCTCGGCGAAATTGCGCGCGCTACAAAAGCTCACAAACCCGTCGCGGCAATATCGCAGAAGTCATCACAAAACCGATATTTCGCAACGAGCAGCGCAAACAGGCAGCGCAAGGCAGACAGTGCACGACGGACGCCATACGACATACGGCGGACGGCGAGCAATACAAAGCAGACGGCGTGTGCACGGCAGGCAGTGCAAATCGGCAAATGTGCGCCGGGCTACCAAGCGCCTACTTCTTTAAAATTTGCTCTTTCATGAATTCGTAGAGCTGGCAGGATTTTTTATTGCCCGCGTCGCAGCCCTTTTTGACCCATCCAAGCCCCTTGGAAAATCCGCGCAGATCCCCCTTGCTCACATATAAATAGCCTAAATTATTGCAGGCGTCGCCATAGCCCAGTTCACAGGATTTAGTGTAAAGCTTCTCCGCCTTGTCGCGATCCTGCGGCGCGCCGAGGCCCTTATCATACGCAACGCCGGCGTTATAGCAGCTGTCCGCTAGCCCTCCGTCGCAACCTCGCTCGAAAAAGCTTACCGCCTTTGCCTGATCCGCCGCGAGCCCAAAACCGCCCGTGAAATAGACCACGCCCGCATTGTGACAGCTTTTGGCATAGCCCAAATCGCAAGCCCTAGCGTAGCGCTGCATGGCGGCAACGAAGTCCCTGGTTAGGCGCCCTCGCTGATATAGGTTGCCTAGCTTGTGGCAAGCTATGGCGACGTTTTTATCGCACGCTGCGGCATAAAATACGCCCGCTTGCGTCGCATTGCCCTCGCCGTCGTATAGGGCACCCAAATCAAAGCAGCTATCTTTCTCACCCGCCTCGCAAGCTTTAGCAAGAGCGAGCTTGGCGCCGTCGTAATCTCCGTGGGAGAGCTTGTCGCGCCCCAGCTGCGCGCAGCTTACGCCATCGCCGCGGTAGCACTTAAACGATAAAACGGGTGACGGCCAAAAAAGCACCATAACCAAGATGCAAACGGCAATCGAAAGCGCCGCTATGTCGATGATCTTTCTCATATCTATCCTTTTTGCGGCGATGCGCCGCGGGGCTTAAGGAGCGGTCTTGCAGGCAAATCCCGTCCGAGTAAATTTCGCAGATGGAATTCTACCGCCTTAAAGCCCTGCTTTAAAATTTGCCCAGGGCTTCCGCGCCGCAAAATTTTAAAATTTCAAAATTCCGCAAGCTGTAAATTTGCAGCCAAATTTTAAATTTTACGAACCGCGCCAGGCGCTGCAGCAATACCGCGAAACAGCCCGCGAAATTCTAAAATTGAAATTTTACGAGCCGCAAATTTAGAACTAACTTTAAAATTTCATAGCGATAGAATTTTAAATCAAATTTCGCGATAAAATTTCATCCTAAATTCCGCTACAAAATTTTGCGACAAAGCCAGAAGCAAAAAGCAAAACATAAAATTTCGCAGCAGAAATCCCGCCGTAAAATTTCGCTTTGTATTTTAAATCATAAATTTCGTTCGTGAGATTTAGGCTATCGGCGCGAATGTAGCCTGCGCGGCTACATTTTTTCTTTAGCGCTTAGGCCCATCAGAGCAAACGCCGTGCGGATACTAAGCGCCACGAGCGCAAACAGCTTGAGTTTCGCATCCTCGTTCTCGCTGCCTACGACGCGGTTTTCGTTGTAGTATTTGTGAAAGTCCGCCGCGAGCGCCTTTAGGAAATCGGGCAACTTCTGCAAGCCGCGCGAATTAAATGCGTCGTTTAAAATTTCATTCAAGCCAAGCGCCGCAAAAGCTAGGCCGAGCCCCGCTTCATCCAGCGCGCAGAAGTCCGCGCCCAAGACGTCCGCCTCGCGTTTGCCCGCTTTGGTAAAAATTTGATTGACCCGCGCGTGGGCGTAGTTGATGTAAAAGATCGGATTGCTGCTGTCCTCGCGCGCGAGCTCGTCCACGTCGAACTCAAGCGGCGTCTCGCCCTTTTTGCTGATGAAGATAAATCGCATCGCGTCCCTGCCGATCGCGGCGAGCACGTCGCTCATCAAAATCGCGTTGCCCGCGCGCTTGCTCATCTTGTAGGTCTGCCCGTCTTTGAGCAAATTTACCATTTGCATTAGGATGATCTCGAGCCTGCTTTCGTCGTAGCCCAGAAAATGCACGGCGGCCTTTAATCGCGCGATGTAGCCGTGGTGATCGGCTCCCCAGATGTTGATGCAGCGCTCATATCCGCGCTCAAATTTGTTGTTGTGATAGACGATGTCGCCCGCAAGATAGGTCGGACGCGCATCCTCGCGGATGACGACGCGATCCTTTTCGTCGCCGAGCTGCGATGAGCGGATCCAAATTTTACCCTCCGCCTCATACATCTTGCCGCTGCGCTCAAGCTTCCTAATCGTTGGCTCAAGCTCGCCGTAGAGGCTCTTTTCGCTGGCCCAGTTTTGGATATAAATGCCCGCGTCTGCGAGATCTTTTTGGATGATCTTTAGCACTTCGTCCTTAGCAAACTCCGCAAGGATCAAAACGCGCGATTCGTCGCGGAAAATTTCATCGCCGAGCTCGGCGCGCGCAAGAGGGATGATCTCGTCGATATACTCGCCGCGGTAGTATTTCTCGGGGTAGCTCACGTCCTCGCCCGCGAGCTCGCGCGCACGAAGCGCGATCGAAGCGCCCAAAAGCTCGATCTGATTGCCCGCGTCGTTGATGTAGTACTCCGTATCGACGCGGTGCCCCAGATAGCCTCCGATGCGCGCGAACGTATCGCCGTAAACGGCGCCGCGCACATGCCCGATATGAAGCGGACCGGTCGGATTGGCGCTGATATATTCGAGCAGAATTTTTTGCGGCATAGCGGCGGAATTCTGCGCTTCATCGCAATTTGACGCTAAGACAGAATTTGACGCCTCCTCGGAATTCTGCGAAATAAAATTTTGCCTAGCGGCGGAATTCTGTGATTTAGCAACGTCATTACCGCTCGCAGCCAGATTTGCAGCGGAGCCTTTGCTAGCAGGCTCACTCGCACAAATCTTTTCCGAAGCCGGTAAAATTCCACGTCCGAGCTCGGCGTCGTTTTTTGCAAAATCACAGCCCAAGCTAAGAGCATTTTTAGCAAGAGCGCCCAACACGGCGGGCTTTAGATGAAAATTTAGATAGCCGTTCACCGCCGTAGCACTTAGAATTTCGCTATCTTTAAATTTAGCTGCAAGCTCCTCGGCGATAAGCTTTGGCGCCTTTCGCAGCTCCTTAGCCAGCGCGAAAGCCTCGGGCGAGGCGTAATGAGCCAAACTTTTATCTTTGGGTTTTTCTAAAACGACTTTGCGAGATAAAATTTTAAAAATTTCATTTAAGACTAAATTTTTCAAATCCTTTACGCCTTTTTAGTATCGCTGATTTCGGCGTCTTTGATCTCTTCCTCTGCCTTTTTCTCGACCTTCTCAGGCGTATCGTCCTCCATCTCTTTTTTGAAGGTCTTAATGCCCTTACCTACGCCCTTTGCGAGCTCGGGAATTTTTTTAGCTCCGAAAAGTAACACAATAATCGCTAAGATAATTAGCAGTTGTTGAACGCTTACGCCCATTTTTTCTCCTTTAAATTTTCCAAATTTCGATTAGCTTGCCTATGTCGCGGCTCGCCGTTTCTAGTTTGATAGTTTTGTAGATTGATCTTAAATTTTCATACGCCGCTTCCAGGCGGTCGTTTATTATGAAATAATCATACTCGCCTAGGCGCTCCATCTCCTCTTGCGCGTTTTGCAGGCGTAAAGCAATATCGGCAGGATCATTATCGCCGCGAGCGCGCAACCTATCTCTAAGCTCCGACAAGCTCGGCGTAGTAATAAATACGCTAGTAAGCTCGCTTTTAGGCACTTTGCTACGCACGATCTCATATCCTTGCACATCGATGTCAAAAATCACGATCTTGCCCCGCTCAAGCTCGGTCGTAGCAGCTTTTAGCGAAGTACCATAGTATTTGCCGTGGACCAACGCCCACTCTAAAAACTCCCCGCGCTCAATACCTGCGCGAAACTCGCTCTCGCTTATGAAGTGATAATTCACACCATCCGCTTCGCCCGCACGCATTTCACGCGTCGTAGAGGAGATCGAGAAGTATATCTGCTCGCCAAATTCTGTGATAAGACGCTTTATAAGCGTGCTTTTGCCGCTACCGCTTGGACCGGAGACGAGCAAAATTTTGCCTTTCACTATCTATCTCCAAACGATATGTCAATATTGATCTTAAAGTCCTTCAGCGCGTCTTTGGCGTCCTTGCTACCCGCAAATCTCTCGATCGTACTTGCGATGCCCGCTTCCAGATCATCGCGCAGTTTGGTTTTCAGCTCCTCGGCGCTCGGTTTTTTGCTATACTCGTTACGCAGCGGCTCGCTTTTGGCGCTATGCTCCAACTCGCTTGCCATAAGGCTGGCAAACTCCGCCGCAGCCGAAGCGGCAAGCTCATTCGGCATAGCTTGCGCGCCAAATTTCATCTCATTTACCTGCTCAGACGCGCCGAATTTATGCGCTTTAAATTCGGTGCGCTCCGAAGGCTTTGAAGCATTAAATTTTATCTGCTGCGCGGCGCTCTTTGCGGGCTTGCCGGATTTAAATTGCTCTCTATCCGCAGAGTTTGCGGCAAACGAGTTTGCAAAATCGCCCTCCATAGAGCGCAAAAATCCGTCCGCAAACCCGCTAGCAACGCTATTGGCTTGCTCGCTTTGCTTCGGTAAATCTGAGGCATCTAATATGTGCGGTAAGTTTAGCTCCGAAAAATTCGGCGCAGGAGTAGAATTTGTAGTCCCGGTATTGCTAGAATTTGTAGAAGCTGCGAAATTTGCGCCAATTGAATTCCATGCTTCATTATGAGCAGACATAGGCGTATTCTGTGCAAGTCCGCCGGTAAATTCCATGCTTTGAAACGGAACGGCGTTATAAAGATTTTCACGAGGTATATCATCGCCCGCACCCGCTAACGCAATCGGCGTATCTGAAGCGACCTCGTATTGAGACGAAATTTGCGTTTTTTGAAAATCCGTAGCCGCTTCATTTTTATCATGCGCAGATTTTTTATCCTCTTTTTCATCGGAAGCAAACGCATCCGCAGCGAAATTATCATATCCGCCAAACTCCTCCACGGGCATGCCAGCACTATCGAAAAGCCTAGAAAAATCCATATCAAATCCACTGTTAACAGGCACGCCAGCTGCATCTTGCACTACTTGCGAGGCAGAATTTTTTTCATCTGTTTTATAGGCAAATAAGCCGTCTGATTCATGCTGTTTAAGCGTAACATCCGCAGAGTCTTTCGCTTCCTCTAGATTAGACGCAGCGTCTGCCTTTTTTTCAACAGCAGTTTCATTAGAGCTATCAGCTCTTTGCGGCTCGTCTTGCTGCGCAAGCGGTAAAGTTTCGCTTGCCTGTGTGGCAGGAATTTCATCTTCTGTCTGCGATTTATCCGTTTTGGAATTCTTAGGATTTTCATCATCTAGCGCCGCTAGAGCTATCGGAGCGTCATCCTTTGCGAGCGAAATTTCATCTTGAGGCGCGTGATTACTTTCGGCGGGTTCGCTTGTGCCGATACTATTTAGCGGCACATCCTCAGGGATATCGCTAGCAGCTAAGTTTAGAGGCATATCATCTGCGATATTATCCGCAATCTTTTCTGCGACGGCGTTAAGCGGCGTATCATCGGCGATGGTGTCCGCAAGAGCCGCTTCATCTGCAAGCTGCGAGAGCGGAATATCATCTGCGATCTCGTCCGTGCGCGGCATATCGCCTACCAACTGCGAAAGTGGCACATCATCTGCAATCTCGGGCGCTATGTCGCTTGCCAGCTGCGAAAGCGGTATATCCTTGCCGGAGTCATAAAAGCTATCCACAAGCTCTTCAAAATTACTGCCCGAAGCGGAATTTGCCTGGTCAATCGCATCGATCTCTTTCATCACAGAGCTTGCATCGGCAAATTCTTTCGCCATTTTTTCTTTCGCCTGCACGCTCATATTTTGAACCGAAAACTCGCTGATAAACGTAATGAGCTCAAGCGGCGAAAAAGGCTTTGTAAGGGTGTATCGCGCTCCTGAGGCCGAGACATTCTTAGGCGTCAGAAACAGCGTTTTATTAAGATCAAATTTTGAAATATCATCGCCATCTTCATAATTTTTTATCGTCAAATCATATTCACTCTCGTCTGCACTATATGCTACCAGGTCCGCACCGATGCGCTCGCAGCAAATATTTACGACACTTGCAACCTGCTCATTGTGATTGTCAAGTAGAATTTTCATTTATGACCTTTTAGAAAGAATTTGGGCTATTGTAAGATATTTTTGGTTATTAATTGCTTATATTTGCGCTAAATTTCGGTTATTTAGGCGATAAACTTTGCAGCATTTTTGCGCTAAATTCTCATCGTGAGTCACGAGCACGAGTGCGCCACGGCTGGATTTTACGTAATCAAAGATCACGTCCATGACCTCGTTTGCGGTATCCTTGTCTAAATTTCCAGTAGGCTCGTCGGCAAAGATTATGCGCGGCTTTTTGCAAAGTATGCGAGCGATGCTCACGCGCTGCTGCTGTCCGCCGCTAAGCTCGCCCACGCCTTGCTTTAAAGTATGTTCGATCTGAAGCTTTTTTAAAATTTCATCATCTATCGCATTATTCGTAAGTTTGGCGGCGAGTTCGATATTTTCGCCAGAGGAAAAGCCCTTAAAAAGGTAGTGGGATTGAAATATTATGCCAAAGTCGTTACGGCGAATTTTAAGTCTCTCATCGGAGCTTAGCTCGTAAATACTGCGCCCGCCGTAGATCACTTCGCCCGAGTTCGGCTTTAAAAGCGTGCATAGAATATGAAGCAGAGTCGATTTGCCGCAGCCGCTAACGCCTAAAATAGCGATGCTCTCGCTCTCTTGAACGCTTAAGCTTACATTTTCAAAGAGCGTATAATCATACGCGTGAGTAAGATTTACGCCCTTTAGAAGTTCCATATTTAGCCGATTTGAGCCGCTACTTCGGCTGCGAAGTCTTCGCTCTTTTTCTCTAGACCCTCGCCCACTTCGAAGCGGACGTATTTTACGATCTCGATCTTGCCGCCTAGTTTTTTAGCTTCTTCGTCGATCACCTGCTCAACAGTTTTCTTATCGTCCATCACGTAAAATTGCCCTAGCAGCGTGAGGCGCTGATCAATCTGGGTATTATCAGCGATGAAGCGATCGATCTGACCCGGCAAAATTTTATCCCAAATTTTTTCAGGCTTATTTTGCTTGCGAAGCTCGTCTTTTAAAACTTCGATCTCTTTGGCTAAAATTTCGTCCGTTAGATGCGCGCGCGAGCCAAACTGCGGGATCCTATGAAGCGGTTTGCCCAAGCGCACGAACTCCTCATTTTCCTTCTCAAACTCGCCTTTAAGAGCTAAAAATTCCTTCTCGATAAAATCGGGATCAAGCTCTTTATAGCTGATAACCTGCGGTTTCATAGCAGCTGCGTGCATGCAGAGATTTTTTATAAGCTCCTTCGCACCCTCTGCAGTCCGCTCACTGTCGCAAGCTGCGGCGATGATGACGCCTACGCGACCGTTTGAGTGTAGGTAGCCGTTTACTACTCCGTTTGCGCCCGCCTTAATCGTCTCAAATCTTCTAACGACCAAATTTTCGCCGATCGTAGCGATCTGGCTTTTTAGATGCTCATCAAATTTAACACCGTCGATGATGCTGGAATTTAGCTCATCAATGCTGCTAATGCCCTTGCTTTGGATATGTAGAGTAGTATTTTTAACTAAATTTATAAAATTTTGATTTTTAGCTACGAAGTCGGTTTCGGAATTTATCTCGCTTATCGTGGCGATCTTATGATCCGCGCCCACTTCGACGCTCACTAGGCCTTCGCTAGCTAGACGGTCGGCTTTTTTAGCAGCCTTTCCGAGACCCTTTTCGCGAAGCAGATCGACGGCCTTATCCATATCGCCGTCTGTTTCAACCAAAGCCTTTTTGCAGTCCATCATCCCCGCTCCGGTGCTTTCGCGGAGCTCTTTTACCATTTGCGCGCTGATTTCCATTACTCTTCGTCCTCGCTTACGTCAAAATCCTCTTCGCTCATCGCCTCGGCTACGACTTCCTCTTTCTCCTCATCGCTGACGGCTTCGCTCTGCTCGACATCCTCGCTTGCGTCTTGATCGCGAAGCGCCTTGCCCTCGTTGATCGCTTCTGCCATTTCTTGGCAGAAAAGCTGAACCGAGCGGATCGCATCGTCGTTGCCGGGTATCGGGAAATCGACTACGTCTGGATCGCAGTTCGTATCCAAAGGCGCGATAACCGGCATTTTTAGGCGATTAGCTTCCGCTACGGCGATCTTTTCTTTTACAACGTCGATAACGAAGATCATATCCGGTAAGCCCTTCATATTGCGAATGCCGCCTAGATAAAGCTCGAGTTTCTCTTTTTTGCGGCGAAGCATTAGCGCCTCTTTTTTAGTTAGTAAATTTATCGAGCCGTCCTCTTCCATAGTCTCGATTACTTCGAGCTTGCGGATCGATTGCTTGATAGTAGAAAAATTCGTCAGCATGCCGCCTAGCCATCTGTGGCTTACATAAGGCATGCCGCATTTTTCGGCGTACTCTTTTAGCGTCGCGCCGGCTTGTTTTTTGGTGCCTACGAAAAGTATCGTCTTGCCTTCGGCAGCCGCGTCGCGTACGATATTATAAGTGTAGCGGAAGTAGCGGATAGTTTTTTGTAGATCTATGATGTAGATACCTTTTCTCTCGCCGAAAATGAATTTTTTCATCTTCGGATTCCATCTGCGCGTTTGGTGTCCGAAATGAACGCCGCACTCTAGCAAATCTCTCATTGTTACCATGAGTTTTCTCCTTGTGGGTTGCCCCGAAATTTAGGTTTCTCCTCCACACCCGTTAACATTTGTTTTTAACAAACGCAACCAAATTTTAGGATTGGTGTGTGTGAATTGAAGCTGAGATTATATTTAAAAATAGCTAAATTAAAGCTAAATTTAATATAATCCAAACCTCAGCGCGGTTAAATTTTGCGCCGTAAAGATGAGGTGGTCGAAAGAGGCGCGAACGAAATTATTCGTCAAATTTAAATTCGCCGAATTTAAAAAGCGGCATCTGCTTCAAATTTCACTCAAAAAATCCCTTTTTCACGAGCTTGCCCTCTTTGACGCAAAACTCCCCTTTCGCGATCACGCTATCTAAATTTAACCCCTCGTCAAATACCGCAAAATCGGCGTCAAAGCCTACTTTTATCTCACCTTTGCCGCTTAAATTTAGATATTTTGCGACGTTTTTGCCCATCATACTTAGAGCTTGCGGGATGGTTAGGATTTTATTTTTGACGCAGGCCTGAATGACCTCTAAATTCGTCTCGCGCGAAGCGCAGCCGTAGCCCACTAGCGCGCCGTTTTCGTCAAATCTAGGCACGCTGCCGTTGCCGTCCGAGCTCATCGTTAGACGCTCTAAATTTAAGCCGTTTTCAAGACCATAGGCGATAGCTTCGTGAAGCGGGGCAAATTTACTTCCGCCGCTCGTGATGTCGATGTAGCCGCCCATTTTTTGAAATTTGATCGCCTCGTCAAAGAGCTCCTTCGTCCGCGCGCAGTGCGTCGGCGAGAAATAATTAATCGGGAACGAATAATCCTTGATCACGCTAAAAATCAGGTCGAATTTATCCGCGAGACCGCCCATGTGCATATGCAGCACGCCGCCTTTTTTCGAGATCATTCCGCCGATGCGTATCTGCGTCAGGGTCTTAATGAGCTCCTGCGCGGTCGGGTAGCTGCCGCGGTTGTCGCTCATCGCGATCTTACAGCCGATGACCTTGTCGATGAGCACCAGATCGCGCGTGACGGAGCCCGTAAAAGTGACGCTAGGCAGCGCGTAAGAGCCCGTATGGATAAAGGTCGAGATACCCTCGTATTCGAGCGCCTTGGCCTTTGAGTAGAGGTTTTCCAGGCTCCTCGTGCACCCGTCGGTGCCTAGCGTGCCTACGACCGTCGTCGTGCCGTAGCGGATGATTTGCGATAGCGTTATTTCAGGCGTGCGCGAATGATATCCCGCCTCGCCGCCGCCGCCCGTGATGTGCACGTGCTGATCGATGAGTCCGGGCGCTAAAATTTTGCCCTCTAGGTCGTAAACCTCAAGCCCATCGACTCGAAAATCAAGCCCTCTAGAAACGGCTAAAATTTTACCGCCTCCGAGCAAAACGTCGCTCCTGCCAACGTGCTCTGGCGCGTATAGATCGGCATTTTTAAGTAACAGCATATTTTCTCCTTTGCTTTGGGTTTTTGATTGTAAAATTTACTTTTTTGGCTTATTTTGACTGCGATGTCACGCCGCAATTTCACCTCTTTTTCGCCGTTTCGCTTTGCAGCGCCTCTACGTCAAATTTTATAGCGTTTCGGGAAATTTCGGCAGTCTCGCGGAGAAATTACATACCCTGCTTTGCTTTTCATCGGCATAACTTATTCATCACAAAGCCGCAGAAGCGCCCCGTAACGCTATCTCTGCGATAAGAAAAATACCGCTCGCTCTCAAAAGTGCAGCGTGGATCAAATTTAACGTTTCGCACCCCCGCAGCTGCGAGCTCGTCGCGCAACGCGGCGTTCATATCAAAGCACCCCTGCGTTTTGTAGCGCTCAAACTCGCCCAGATCAAGCCCGCCAAGTTCGTAGTTTCGCGCCTTGATATTCGCGCCCACGAATACCTTCAGCTCCGCAGCGACGCAACCGAAGCGCTCGCTCATCAAATTTATCGCATTGGTGCAGATCCGCCCTATCACGCCGGCGCGCCCCGCATGCACTGCGGCAACCACTCCGCGCCGCTCGTCTGCGATCAGTACGGGCGAGCAGTCCGCTACCAGCACGCACAACGCCAAGCCGTGCAGATCGGTCACAAGCCCGTCGCAGGGCGGAATTTCATCGCTACCTGCGCGTAAAATTTCAACGCGGTTTGAGTGGATCTGGCGCATAAATTTTAAATTTAGAGGCGCAATACCGAGCGCAGAGGCTAAAATTTCACGATTTTGCGCGACGTTTTGCGGATCGTCGCCTACGTGATCCCCTAAATTTAAGCTCGCATACGCTCCGCCGCTTACGCCTCCTTCGCGCGCGCTAAAGCCCGCCAGCACGCTGCGTCCGTCCAATACAAACTCAAGATTTTCTCTGCAAATTTCGATTTTAGCCATCGCAAGTTACTTGGCGCCTAATACAGGCTCAAAATTTTATCTACCGCGTCCCACGAAAGCCCGTCTTGCTCGCCATCGGCGCTAGCGTAGCGCGCCGCAACAGTGCCGAGACCGACGAGCTGTCCGCCGGCAAAACGTAGCTGCGCCGCGACGTATCGCGCGAGCAGATCGGTTTCGATATTTACGCGGCGCCCGATTTTGTAGGATCCAAAGAGCGTATCTTTGAGCGTGAGCGGGATGATCGTAAGGCGAATGGCGCAGCTTTGCGCCTCGCTCTTTAAATTTGCGCCCAAGGAGTTTGGATCGCGAACGGAATTTGAGCTGCTAAAATTTGCGTCGTGCGAACCTTTGCGGTCTTTATGAATAAAATTTCCGCCGCCCTCAAGCACTTCGTTGATCGTTAGGCTCACGCCATCGATCGCTACCGAGCCTTTCGGCGCTAGCAGCGGCGCTATATGAAACGGCGCGCGGATAAAAAAATCGACGCCGCTTGCAAGCTTTGAAATTTTATAAATTTCACCCACGGCATCGATATGCCCTTGGATCAAATGCCCGTCTATGCGATCCCCAATCCGCATCGCAGGCTCGATATGCACAGGGCCGTGCAGGTTTTGTGCGGCGATGACGCGCGCCGTTTCGCTCGAAAGCTGCACCGCAAATCCGTCCGCAAAAAGCCGCGTCACGCTCAGGCACGCGCCGTTTACCGCGACGCTATCGCCGAGCGCGGGGCGGTATCTCGCGCGCAGTCGCAGCAAATCGCCGCTAAAGCTCGCGACCTGCGCGATCTCTCTGATCAGTCCGTTAAACATTATGAGCCTTTGGAATTTTTACGTGATATTAGCGTAGAATTTTGAAATTTTAAATTAAGCGAAGCTCGGCGAGCGCGAAGCCCGCCGAATGAAGTTTGAAATTATTTTTTAGAAACGATGAAATCGGCTAGCGCTTCGATCGATTCGTCGTTAAGTGAAGCTGCTTGACCCTTCATAACGCCCATCATTCCAAATTTTCCCTTGCCCTCGCCCAAACTGCCGTCTTTGTAGCCTTTTAGGCTAGCGATAATATCTTCCTTACTTAGGGTGTTTAGCGCAGGTACTTTGCCGCCAAGATAAGGCTTCTCGGCGTTAGCTCCATGACAGGCCACGCATTTTTTATATAAAGTAGCGCCGTCAGCGGCGAATACACTCGAACTAAACGCCGCAACCGCAGCACATGCAATAAGAACTTTTTTCATTCCTATCCTTTCTTTTTAAATTGTGGGTGCAGTATAATCAAAATTTAGTAAATTTCGGCTAAATTTTTGCAATTTGCGCTAAAGAGGCGAAATTCTATCTACTGCAAACTTTAGCGTAGAGGCTCAAAGCGGAATTTATGCTGTAAAATTTTAAGCGAATTTTACCTTCCCGCTGAAATTTCAATCGTAGAAATTTCGCAGCGAAATTCTAAGGCGGAATTTCATCTAGACGCCAAATTCCAGCACGAAATTTCGCGTAGAATTTTAAAATTTAGCCACTTTACTTTATGCGCGAAATTTCGCCGCCTCGCATCTTATAAATTTTATCTGCGGCGCCGAAGTATTTATCATCGTGCGAGATCGCAAAGATCGTGTATCCGCGCGATTTCAGCTCGGGCAAAATCCGCTCGTAAAACTCCGCGCGAAACTGCGGATCGAGATCCGCCGCAAACTCATCGAGCATCAAAAATTTTCGCCCGTCCATCAGCACGCTTACGAGTGCTAGGCGCTTGCGCTGCCCGCTAGATAGGCTTGTGGTGCTAAATTTAGTCCCCTTTAGCTCAACCTTATCCTGCAGGTGCGTAAGCGCCAGCCACTCGCGCGCGATGTCCGCATCGCCCGTAGCGTAGTCGAAGAGATAAAAATCGCTGAAAACCGCGCTTATGTTATTGCTGTAGGCGCGCAGATCAGAGGGTTTAAGAGCCGCACCGTCGGTTAAAATTTCGCCGGCTTGCGGCGTATAAAGGCCTGCTAAAATCATAAAAAGCGTCGATTTTCCGCTGCCGTTTTCGCCGATTAAAAACACCGTCTCGCCCGCATTTAGCTGTAAGTTCACCCCTTTGATGCCGAATTTCCCGTCTGGATACGAAAAGCCCACGTCTTTAAGCTCCAGGCTGCGCCACGGCTGCATTTGCGCAAGCTCAAATCCCTGCACGAATGGATCTAAGCCCAACTCATTGATCTTTGCGTAGGCAATCTTGGCGCGCAGCACGCTAGGAAGCGAGAATATGAGCATCATCAAAGGCGCGCGCAAAAAAAGCACCGTAAGCGCGATCGTTACGGCGTTTGCAAGCTCCGCTTTGCCGCCGCTAAGCCCAAAATAAAGCACAAATCCCACCGCGCCTAGCATCATCACGTTCATAAAATTACTCGCAAACGCGCCGTAAACCTCGGCTCGCAGCGAGCTTTGGCGTAAATTTTGCGCGTTGGGCAAAAAGTCGTTTTCGTATAGGCTCTTTGCTTTGGCTAGGCTTAGCGACAGCTCCTTGTGCCCCTCGATCGCCGCGGCGTAGTTTTTATACAAAACGTCCTCGTTTTGGCGGTACAGATCGTAATTTTGCATGACCTTTTTCATCAAAAAACGATTGAAAATCATCAGCGCGCCGATCCAAACGAATAAAAACGCAAACATCATAGGCGCGATGTATAGCACGTAGACGCCGCAAAATAGCACGATCATCGCGCCTTGAATAAGCTCGGAGATGCGCATAAAGCCCTCGGTCAGGCGCGAAATATCACTGGAAAGGGACGCAAGCAGGTTTGCCTTCGACGCAGCCTCGATGCGCTCGAACTTCGTATCGATGATCTGCTTGATGATCTTGGTGCGCAGATCGAATACAAAGTCGTTTTCCATCTTGCAAAGCATGATACGGCTTAGCACCGAAAGCAGCAGAAATAGCGCCAAGAGTGCGAAAAATAGCGCGATGATGCGCCCGCCTCTTTCGGCGCCGTCAAGTAGATATTTATTGATAAAGCTTAAAATCAAGATCCCCGAGCCGCTGTAGATCGCGTTTAGCGCGAGCATCGCGAGGATTTGTTTGGTATATTTTTTCATCTTTCGCCCCAATGAAATTTGAGCGCAATTGTGGCAAAATTCGCTTGAAAAAACGGTTAAATTTTAAATC